>JANLZT010000543.1:0-3776 GCA_031366465.1 Betaproteobacteria bacterium
TGGGGTCTTCAGGGTTGCCACCCACCTTGACCAGCCGGCCATCGATCACATAGCCCTGGATGCCGCACACCGTGGAGCAGTTCAGGCAGACGCTCTTGATGATCTTGGCCTTTGAATAGTCATTCTTCAGTCGACCGCGGCCATTGGCGCGGCGTTTTGCCTTGCGCTGGCCGATCAGCGGGCGGGCGGCCTGGGCCTCGCCCGGCACCAGGCTGATGGTCTGGCCCAGGGCCAGGCTACCCAGGCTGCCCAGCGTGCCCTTGAGCATGCGGCGGCGCGCGGGCGTGGTGGGTGTTTTCTTGATGTTCATGATCTGCTCCTAGACCTTGCCCGGCTTCATCCACACCACGCGCTGGGCGGGGGGCACATGGCTGCGGTTTTGGGTCCAGGTCTCGATCTCGTAGGAGAAGGGCTCATGCACCCGGCCCTTGGGGATCTTGGCCTACATCGCCACGTTGTGGCCGCGGTAGCTCACCCGGGGCTGGGTCTTTTCCTCGGGCTTGAGCACTTTCAACTCAGCGCCCTTGGCGCTGGCCACGAAGCGCGAGTAGGGCGAGGCCGGGTCGTTGGCGTCACCGAAGTGGAAGACCTCGGCCGGGCAGGTCTCGACGCAGGCCGGCTCCATGCCGGCGTCCAGCCGGTGCGAGCAAAAATCGCATTTGTCGGCGATGTCGTTGTCGTCGCAGCCGATGGCGCCATAGGGGCAGGCGGTCTCGCAGGCGCCCACATGCTCGCAACGGTCGGGGTCGATGCGCACGATGCCGTCAGCGCCTTTGATGATGGCGATGCGATCACAGGCCTTGAGGCAGGGGGTGTCTTCGCACTGCATGCACAAGGTGGGCAGAAAGTGCCGTTTGACCTTGGGGAACTTGCCTTCGTCGAGGTAGTAGACCTTGGTGCGAAAGCGCCCCAGCGGCACGCTGTTTTCCACCTTGCAGGCCACGCTGCAGGCATGGCAGCCGATGCAGCGCTCGATGTCCAGGGCCATGCGCCAGTTGGCGGTGCGGCCGGTGGCGGGGGTGGGGCGGGTGTCAGCGACGGCCATGGCTGCCTCCGCTGGGTAGGGTTTCAGCGCGGCTGGCGGCAATGCCAACGACGACGCGGCGGGTGCGTGAGGGGGAGGGGATCAGCATGGGGGCTCCTGGGTTGCCGGAAGGGCCAGTCCACTCTAGCGCCTGCTGCACAAGCCTTGGAAGCAGGCGCCAAGAAATGGCCTTGTGGCATGCTTGGGCTCGCGTAATTTTTCATCGGAGTCGTCCGTGTCAACATCACTTTTTGAACTCGAAGTTCAGGTGCTTGGCCTTGGCCCGGCCGAGCGTGCCCACCTGCTGGGGCGTTTGATCGACAGCTTTGAGCCCGAGAGTCAGGTTCGTGACGCCTCGGACGCTGAGGCCCGCCGACGCCACGAAGAAGTCAAGTCTGGAAAGGTCAAACCCGTGCCGGGAGCGGAGGCCGTTGCCAGAATTCGAGCCCGGATCGCGTGACCTACACCCTCCACCCTGAAGCCGAGGCCGAGTTGATGGAGGGGGCTGTCTACTTGGCTGAACACGCCAGCAAGAAGGTCGCGAACGCCTATCTCGATGAATTCGAGCGAATTGCAGGCATTGTTGAAACCTACCCGGCGCTCGGGACATCAGAAGACGGCATTTATCGCAGCTATCCGTTCGCCAAGTTCAAGTACTCGCTGGTCTATTTTGAAGATGCCTACGGCCCGTTGATACTGGCAGTCGCGCCGCACAGGCGCGAGCCAGGGTACTGGAAATCAAGAGCGCCGCAGCGCTGACCACCCGGCCGCTGAAAATCAAGGGCTTGTCTTCAGGGTGCCGCGCGCCGCTTGCCATCATCGGCAAAGAACTGATTCAGCGCCTGGCCCGAAGCCGCATCAGCAAAGCCGTCAAACCGGCCCTGCTCGGCCAGCAGACGGGCCGCGCGCAACAAGCCACCCCAGGCGGCCCGCGCCATCGCGCCGCCCACGCTGACCCGGCGCACCCCCAGCGCGGCGATGTCGGCCATCGTCAAATCGCTCACGCTGCCCACCAGCAGGTTGACCGGCCTGGGCGCCACCGCCGCCACCACCGTGCTGATCTGCTCGCGGCTGCGGATGCCGGGCGCGTAGAGCACGTCGGCACCGGCGTTGGCATAGGCCTGCAGGCGGCGAACAGTCTCGGCCAGGTCGGGCTGGCCGACCAGAAAGCATTCAGCGCGGCCCACCAGCAGGGTGTCGCCACCATGGCGGTCGATGGCGCCACGCGCGGCGCGCAGCCGGGCCACCGCTTCGTCGACGCTGAACAGCGGCCGCGCCGCGTCGCCGGTGGAATCCTCGATCGACAGCCCGGCCACGCCGGCTTCCACCGCCAGCCGCACGCTCTCTGCCACAGCGGGGGCGTCGGCACCAAAGCCGTTTTCGAAATCGGCATTGATCGGCACATCGGTGGCCGCTACCAGCTCGGCCAGGTGGGCCAGCGCCATGTCCCGCGTGATGCCGTTGTCGGGGTGGCCCTGCGACCAGGCAAAGCCCGAGCTGGTGCTGGCCAGCGCCACAAAGCCCATGCCCTGCAGCATGCGGGCGCTGCCGATGTCCCAGGGGTTGGGGATGGCGAAGCAACCGGCCTGGTGTAACTGGCGGAAAGTGCGGCGCTTGTCGGTGATGCTGGGGCGGGGGGTGGTCATGCGATGGGCTCCTGCAGAGGTGGCCGCGCGTGGCACGGCCTTGGGGATTCTCAGGCCAGCCGGCGCAGATTGGCTTGCACTGCGGCCATCACCGTTCCCTGGGTTTTCTTGCGCACGCCGGCCTGGTCAAGCAGCGGCGCCAGCAGGTCTGCCTTGGCGCAAACATCGGCGATGCAGCCCAGCGCAAACTTTTGCGGCACCTGGCAATCCTTGGCCAAGGCCAGCAGGTGGCTGCGGCCGGGCGCCTGGCCCTCGCCCATCACCGACGTCTGGTGCTGCCCGCGTGGCCCCACATTGAAGGTCAGGTCATAGGCCGGTGCCAGTTTCCATTCCGTGCCCTGGGTCATGCAGAACGAAAAGTTCTTGGCATGGTCGTCCCGGTTGTTGAACGCGACATTGAAGACGCAGGCCAGAAACGCCTTTTGCACCTCGCGCTGGTCGTGGGTGAGGGCGGCGGTGGCGCGCAAGACGGTTTTGTAGTCCAGCGACGGCATCCGAAAATCGGCATGCAGGGCACCCGCCAGGGAGTGCACCGGCACCCGCATGCCCGCCACCCGGTCAAAGCGCTGCACGCCAAAGGCGGCCAGGTTTTTGTCGATGTGAAAGAGCTGGGTGGCGGGCATCTGCAGCCCGCAAGTCCGGGCCATCACCGAGTAGGCGTGCTCGATGGCGCAGACCTCGGGATGCTCGCCGCCGGCCTGGAACTTCAGCAGCCAGGGCGTGCCGGCTCCTTGCTCATGGCTGCTGATCATCCGGGACACCGGGTCAAACTGCACCAGCACCTTGGGCCGGGCACCTTGTGGTGAGCCGCCCAGCAGGGCCAGCGCCTTCAGGGCCTGGGTGTCGCGGCCATCGATCACCTCCTGCGCGGCCTGGGCCAGGGCCAACAGCGACAGATCAAAGGCCGTCAGGCCCAGGTCATCAGGGGGCCTGAACGCCAGCGCACCCATCGCACGCTCACCGATGAAGCTCAGGCGGTCCAGTGGGGAGAGGCGCGACGGGTCGCGCCCGCTTTTCAGGAAGACCTTGTCCATCAGCAGCAGGCCCCAGCCGTCGGGCAGGGCGTCCGACACCAGGCCGGGCAAGCCACCCAGGTATTGCGGAAA
>JANLZT010000593.1:0-9434 GCA_031366465.1 Betaproteobacteria bacterium
CGCATCAGTGAGGGCCGCAGCCGGCTCAACCTGATTGCGTCCGAGGTGGCCCGTCTGACCGGGTCGGTGCTGGTCGAGTACGCCCTGGCCCAACGCAAGCTCAAGGACAGCCGCCCGGCCAAGGAGGTGGCCGACGACATCAGCGCCCAACTGCAGCGCCTGGTGCCCAAGCGCTTTCTGCCGCAGGCCCCCTATGCCCAGCTGCAGCATTACCCGCGCTACCTGAAGGCCATCACCCTGCGCCTGGACAAATGGCGCGCCGACCCGGCCCGCGATGCCGCCCGGCTGGCCGAACTGCGCCCGCTCGAGCAACGCTACCTGCGCCGCCTGGCCGAGCACAAGGGCACAGCCGACGCCCGGCTGGACGAGTACCGCTGGCTGCTCGAGGAATTGCGGGTCAGCTTCTTTGCCCAGGAACTGCGCACGCCCCAGCCAGTGAGCGCCAAACGCCTGGACAAGGCCTGGCAGCAACTGTCAAGCTGACCAGGCCAGGGGGGCCGGGCCTGCGCAGGCGAAGGTAGCACAGGCGACAGCCCGGGCGGCGCGGCCGACGTTCAATCCAGGCTTGCAGGGCACGGGGCGTGCCCACAGCCCCATGAGGTCCGCCATGCACCCGTCACAGCACGCCCGGGCCACGCCCGACAAGCCCGCCCTCATCGTGGCCGACAGCGGCGAGGTGGTGACCTACCGTGAGCTCGACGACCGGTCCAACCAGGTGGCTCAGCTGTTTCGCGCCCAGGGTTTGCGCAGTGGCGACCACATCGCGCTGCTGCTGGAGAACCACCCGCGCTACTTCGAGATCTGCTGGGGCGCGCACCGCGCCGGGCTGATCTACACCGCGATGAGCACCCGCCTGACCGACGCCGAGCTGGGCTACATCGTCGACGACTGCGGCGCCCGGGCGGTGATCGCCAGCCGGGCGATGGCACCCGCAGTGCAGCAATTGGCCGGCGCCTGCCCAGCGGTCGAGTCGTGGTGGATGCTGGACGGCGCCATCGCTGGCTGGGCCGGCTTCGAGTCGGCCGTGGCCGCCCAACCCGTGGCGCGCATCACCGACGAGCAGGCCGGCGGCGACATGCTGTATTCCAGCGGCACCACCGGCCGCCCCAAGGGCGTGTCCGTACCACCGCAGGACACCGCCATCGACGCGCCCAACCCCTTGACCGATCTGATGGTGCGCCTCTACGGCATGGGCAGCGACACGGTCTACCTGTCGCCTGCGCCGCTCTACCACGCGGCACCGCTGCGCTATACCCTGGGTGTGCAGCGCCTGGGCGGCACGGTGGTGATGATGACCCACTTCGACGCCGAAGCCTATCTGCGCCTGGTGCAGCAGTACCGCATCAGCCACAGCCAGCTGGTGCCCACGATGTTCGTACGCATGCTCAAGCTGCCGGCCGATTTGCGCCAGGCCTACGACCTGTCCAGCCTGCGCTGCGCCATCCATGCGGCCGCGCCTTGCCCGGTGGCGGTCAAGCAGCAGATGATCGACTGGTGGGGCCCGGTGCTGTGGGAGTACTACGCCGGCACCGAGGGCAACGGCGCCACCTTTGTCAACTCCAGCCAGTGGCTGGCGCACAAGGGCACGGTCGGCCAGGCGGTGATCGGCGAATTGCGCATCGTCGACGACGACAGCGGGGCGCTGCTGCCGGCGGGCCAGGCCGGCACGGTCTACTTCGCCAATGGCCGGCCCTTCTCGTACCACAAGGACCCGACCAAGACTGCCGGCAGCACCCATGCGCTGGGCTGGACCACCCTGGGGGATGTGGGCTATGTCGACGCGGAGGGCTACCTCTACCTCACCGACCGCAAGGCCTACATGATCATCTCGGGCGGGGTGAACATCTACCCACAAGAGGCCGAGAACGTGCTGATCGGCCATCCGCAGGTGGCCGACTGTGCGGTGCTGGGCGTGCCCAACGAAGAATTCGGCGAGGAGGTCAAGGCGGTGGTGCAGCCGCGCGACATGCGCGACGCCGGACCGGAACTGGCACAGGCGCTGATCGATTACTGCCGCGCGCAACTGTCACCGATCAAATGCCCGAAATCGGTGGACTTCGAGGCCGAGTTGCCGCGCCATCCCACCGGCAAGCTGTACAAGCGACTGCTGAAAGACCGCTACTGGGCGGGCCACCAGAGCAGGATCGTCTGAGCCCAGCCGCGCGTGCGCCGGGCCTGCGACCCGATCACTTCTTCTTGCCGACCTCGTTGCCGATCACGCCGCCCACTACGGCGCCGCCCACGGTGCCTACCGGGCTGCCGCCGGTCAGCACAGAGCCGGCCACGCCGCCGACGGCCGCGCCAATGGCGGTGTCACGCTCGCGGCCGGTCATGCTGCCGCAGGCGCTCAGGGTCAGGGTGGACGCGGCGATGGCGATGATCACGGTGGTGCGGATGCTGGGGGTCATGAGGGGCTCCTGGGGTTGACTGGAAGTCCCTGCGGTCCCGGAACGGGTCTGCAGGGGCATGACATCAGCATTGCGCAAGGTCCGCGGCGCGGCCATCAGCGCACCGCCCGATCGCCGGTGCGCCCAGTCCTACAAGCGCACGCGGGCCTCAGGCTGGCACTGAGGGCAGGCCCGACAGGGCCATCGCCAGTTCTTCCTCGCTGTAGCTCTGATCGGTCAGATTGCCGGCAAAGTAGCTGCTGTAGGCCGCCATGTCGAAATGGCCGTGGCCGCACAGGTTGAACAGGATCACCTCGCTGCGGCCTTCGGCCTTGCAACGCAGCGCCTCGACGATGGCGCCCTTGACCGCATGGTTGGCCTCGGGGGCCGGCACGATGCCCTCGGCCCGCGCGAACAGCACCCCGGCCTCGAAACAGGCCACCTGGTGGTAGGCGGTGGCCTCCAGCAGGCCCAGCTGCTTGAGGTGGCTGACCATCGGCGCCATGCCGTGGTAGCGCAGGCCGCCGGCATGGAAGCCGGGTGGCGTGAAGGTGCTGCCCAGGGTGTGCATCTTGGTCAGCGGCGTCATGTGGCCGGTGTCGCCAAAATCGTAGGCGTACTTGCCACGGGTCAGCGATGGGCAGGCCGCCGGCTCCACCGCCACGATGCGGCGCTGTTTGGTGCGGCCCTTGCCGCGCAGTTGTTGACCGATGAAGGGGAAGGCGATGCCGGCAAAGTTGCTGCCGCCGCCGGTGCAGCCGACGATCACATCGGGGTCGTCGCCGGCCATCTCCATCTGCAGCATCGCCTCCTGGCCGATGATGGTCTGGTGCAGCAGCACATGGTTGAGCACCGAGCCCAGCGCGTACTTGGTGTCGTCGTTTGTCGCCGCGATTTCGACCGCCTCGCTGATCGCGATGCCCAGTGAGCCCGGGTGGTCGGGCCGCTGGGCCAGCACTGCCCGGCCGTAGGCGGTCTCCATCGACGGGCTGGCGATGCAGCGGGCGCCGTAAGTCTCCATCACCGCGCGGCGGTAGGGCTTTTGGTCGTAGCTCACCCGCACCTGGAAGACCCGAACATCCAGCCCGAACAGGTTGCCGGCAAAGGCCAGCGCGCTGCCCCATTGGCCGGCCCCGGTCTCGGTGGTGAGCTTCTTGATGCCGGCCTGGGCGTTGTACCAGGCCTGGGGCACAGCGGTGTTGGGCTTGTGGCTGCCGGCCGGCGAGACGCCCTCGTATTTGTAGTAAATCCTGGCCGGTGTGCCGAGCGCTTTCTCCAGCCGATGGGCGCGGAAGAGCGGCGCCGGCCGCCAGAGCTGGAAGACCTCGCGCACCGGCTCGGGGATCGGCACTTCGCGCTCGGTCGAGACCTCTTGCAGGATCAACTCCATCGGGAACAAGGGTGCCAGGTCATCCGGCCCCACTGGCTGCAGCGTGCCCGGGTGCAACACCGGTGGGGCCGGCGCCGGCAGGTCGGCCGCGATGTTGTACCAATGGCTGGGCATGCGGCTGGCGTCCAGCAGGTATTGGGTGCGGCTTGGGCTCATCGGGGTTCTCCAGCAGGGGTGGGGTGAGGGCTGCCCATGCTAGGAGCGAGGGCCTGGCCAGCCAAGCCGGGCTTGCCCCGGGTGATTCAGGGCTTGTTGCGGCTTTTGGGGCTTCAAGCGTGGGGGTATGGTGGCCTTTCCCTGTCGGGACCGCTGGGCTGGCCTGGCGTCGGCCGGCCCCCACCGTCAGCCTTTGGAGACTTCCACCGTGAGCGACCTGTCAGAAGGCCTGGACACCCTGCGTCAGTTGGACGACCACCTGCGCGCGCTGCAGGCGGCCAGCCTGTCGGGCCGGCTGGCCGATATCGCCGGCCATCCCGACTTAGGCGTGGGCGAGGCCCGTGCCGCGCTGGCCGAGGCCGCCCTTGCGCTGGCCCACCAGGCCGCACTGGGCCGCCAGATTGCGGGCTTGCTGGGCCAGTTTGTGGGGGCGCAACGGGCCTTGGAGCCGCCAGACGCTTGAGGCCACGCCGCGCCGGCTCAGGCGCTCAGCAAATCCAGCGCCCGGTCCATGCCACCGGCCTCGATCGAGATCATGGCCTGCTCGCGCACCGCAGGTTTGCCGTGGTAGCAGATCGACAGGCCGGCCACGCTCATCATCGGCAGGTCATTGGCGCCGTCGCCTACCGCGATGGCCTGGTCGGGCGCAATGCCCATCAGGTCGCAGACCTCCAGCACCACCCGGCGCTTCTCGATGCCGTCGCAGATGTCGCCCCAGGGCCGCGCGACCAGCGCACCGGTGAGCGCGCCGTCCAGCACCTCCAGCAAGTTGGCGCGGGCAAAGTCCAGGCCCAGCCGGCGGCGGATGCGCTCAGAGAAGTAGGTGAAGCCGCCCGAGACCAGCAAGGTCTTGAGGCCGGCGGCCTGCAGCGCCGCCACGAAGCGCTCGACCCCCGGGTTGAGCTGCAAGCGCTGGGCGTAGACCTCGGCCAACGCCGATTCGGGCACCCCTTTGAGCAGCGCCACCCGGCGGCGCAGGCTGTCTTTGTAGTCGGTGATCTCGCCGCGCATCGCCGCGTCGGTGATGGCCGCCACCTCGTCGCGGCGGCCGGCCACTGCCGCGATCTCATCGACGCACTCGATGTTGATCAACGTCGAGTCCATGTCAAAGGCCACCAGCCGGTACTGCTGCAGCGGCAGCGGCGCCTGGAAGCCGCGGATGAACAGGCCGGGCGCAAACTCTTGGGCACTCATGGGGGGCGCATATTACCCGGCGCCTTGTCTCATCCGTGGCGGCGCGGGCGGGCGGCATGGCGGCAGAATCCGCTGCGCAAAGCCCCGCCATCGGCGGGCCAGACCCACCGGCGGCAGGCCGCCCACCCAGGAGACCCCGATGTCCGATGCCCTGGTGCTGCACAGCACCCTGACCACCCCCGCTGGCGATGTGCGCACGCTGACGCTGAACCGGCCGTCGGCGCTGAACAGCTTCACCGGCGCGATGCACCTGGAACTGCGCGCCCTGCTGGACGCCGCCGCCGCCGATGCCAAGGTGCGCTGCGTGGTGCTCACCGGTGCCGGCCGCGGCTTTTGCGCCGGCCAGGATTTGTCTGACCCCGAGATGAGCGCAGGCGACGTGGGCGGCATCGTCCTGCGCTACTACAAGCCGCTGGCACTGCGCATCCGCAGCATGCCGGTGCCGGTGATCGCGATGGTCAACGGGGTGGCCGCCGGCGCCGGCGCCAACATCGCCCTGGGCTGCGACATGGTGATCGCCGCGCGCTCGGCCAGCTTCATCCAGGCCTTCTCCAAGATCGGCCTGGTGCCCGATGGCGGTGGCACCTGGCTGCTGCCGCGCCTGGTGGGCCGGGCCCGCGCGCTGGGCCTGGCCATGACCGGTGCCAAGCTGCCGGCCGAGGAGGCCCAGGCCATCGGCCTGATCTGGCGCTGCGTGGACGACGCCGCGCTGCTGGATGCCACCACCGCGCTGGCCAGCCAACTGGCGGCGATGCCGTCGCGGGCGCTGGCCGCCACCCGCGCCATCCTCGACGACGCGATGCCGATGGGCTACGCCGACGCACTCAGCCAGGAGGCGCGGGTGCAAGGCGAGATGGCGGCGGCGGCCGACTATGCCGAGGGTGTGGCCGCCTTCCTGGGCAAGCGCGCGGCGGTGTTTCGCGACCGCTGATACGCAACGCCGGCATCCCCCACCTGACTCCCAGTTGGCGATCGAGACCAGGGCCGCAGAACTGGCGGCCTTGCGCGCGGCGCCTCAGATGCTGCAAGCGCTGCGACTGGCCTTGACCCGCTGTGAAGCCGCAGCGGCAGACCTGCCGACGTTCACCGCCACCTCGATCCGTTCCCACGAGGTGGTGCCGGGTTACCCAGTCGCCCAGGGCGCCGAGGATCAGCCCGCCTCGGCCTCCAAGCCTGGCCGGGCAAAGGGTTTGCCGATCTTGAAGACGCCGCTGATGCGCACCGCCGGCACACCGTCGGCGCTGACCAGGCCTTGGGCAAACACCATGTTGCGGGTGACGCGCAGCACCTGGGCTTGCGCCTGCACCCAGCAGCCCAGCGGCGCGGGCGACAGGTAGTCCAGCTGCAGGCTGATGGTGGGCAAAAACCGGAAGCCGACCTCGGGCGCCAGGCGGTGGATGGACAGCGGCAAGACCATGTCCGAGAAAGTGGCCAGCATGCCGCCATGGCAGTTGCCCATCGGGTTGCAGTGGCGGGCCTCGACCCGCATGCCCACCTGCACCAGCCCGCCGGTGTGCAACAGGTAGAGCGGGCCGTTGACGCCCATGAAGCCGTCGCCCATGGCCAGCGCCGCAAAGCCGGCGGGGATGTCTTGCACGGGGCCGCTCATCGCTGGGCCTCGCGATCCACATCGGCCGAGAAATCCGTGCCGCTCTCGGCACCCAGGCCACGCATCAATCCGGGGTAGTGCAGGCTGAAATCGGCCCGCAGGCGGGCCAGCGGCACATCGTTGAAGCTGCCGCGCTGGCCCACGTACTCCATGTGGCGCTGGCCCGCCGCATCGAAGGGGTGGTAGATCGAATCACCCTGCCCATTGAAGTCGAGCGGCAACAGGCCGAAGCGCTGGCACAGGCTGAGGTTGAAGGCGGGGGTGGCCTTGCGCCAGGCGCCGTCGATCCAGATCTCGGTGAAGCCATGCCAATAGAACACATCGGTCTGCATGGTCTGGCGCAGGCGCGCGGTGCTGAGGTGGTTTTTGACATCGGCATAGCCCAGCCGGGCCGGGATGCCGGCGGCCCGGCACACCGCCGCCAGGAGGCTGGCCTTGGGCACGCACCAGCCATGGCCGTTGAGGATCACCGTGCTGGCCCGCATGCCGTGCTCGGACAGGTCGCAGTGGTAGGGGTCGTAGCGGAAGCCGTCGCGCACCGCCCCGTAGAGCGCTACCGCGCGCTCGCGCTGGCTGCTGCCCTGGGCGTGGCGGCGCGAGAAGGCCTGCACCGCCGGGTGGTCACTGTCGATCAAGCCGGTGGGTGCCAGCGTGGCGGGGTCGGGTGGGGCGGGGCTTGGGTTTGGGTTTGGGCACATTCGGATGAGTTTCGCGGTAGTCTGTCTGGCCCTGCTGTCACCGGTGCGCCAGCGATGCCGGATCAGGCCGGCCGAGTGTCCAGCAACCCGACCACCTGCCTTCCTGCCTTATTTCCAGTGAGCTTCCCCCCATGATCGAATGCTTCTTTGATTGCTCCAGCCCCTGGACCTGGCTGGCATTCCGCAACTTGCAGCCGCTGGCCGACGAGCTGGGGGTGGCGGTGGACTGGCGTCCGGTGCTGGTGGGCGGCATCTTCAATGCCGTCAACCCCAGCGTCTATGAGTTTCGCGAGAAGGGCGTGCCGGCCAAGCAGGCCTACCTGCGCAAGGATTTGCAGGACTGGGCCCGCCTGGACGGCCTGACGATCAAGTTTCCGCCCAGCGTGTTCCCGGTCAACAGCGTCAAGGCGATGCGGGCCTGCTGCTGGCTCAAGCCCCAGGGTCTGCTGCTGCCATTTGCGGCGGCGGTGTTCCAGGCCTACTGGAGCGACGACCAGGACATCGCGCAGGACGCGGCGCTGGCCGCGCTGGCCGCGCCGCTGGGCATTGACCCCGAGGCGCTGCTGGCGGCGATTGCCACACCCGAGATCAAGGCCCAGCTCAAGGCCAACACCGACGAGGTGATTGCGCGCGGCGGCTTTGGCTCACCGACGATGTTCGTGGGCGGCGGCGACATGTACTTTGGCAATGACCGGCTGCCCTTGTTGCGCGCAGCCGTGCTGCGGCGCCAGGCAGCGGGCTGAGCGGGCATCAAGCGCGCCAGGCCGGGCGCTATGCTGCTGCGCATGAGCCCTCAGCCGCCCGCCCGCCGCAGCAGCACCGAGCAGGCCCGGCTTGACGCCGCCCTGATCGACCTGATCGAACACCGCATGACTTTCAACCAGGTGCTGGGCCTGCGGGTGCAGTGCTTGCTGCCGCAGTTGATCCTGCGTTTTGACATGCGGCCCGATCTGGTGGGCCATGCGCACTATGGCCGGCTGCACGGTGGCGTGATCTCGGCGGTGCTGGACGCGCTGGGCGGCAGCGCGCTGATGGTGGCGCAAGGCGAGAAGCATGCCCACGAGAGCGCCGAGCAGGTGATGCACCGCTACTTGAAGGTGGGCACCATCGATTTGCGGGTGGATTTTTTGCGGCCCGGGCTGGGCCAATACTTTCTTGCCAGCGCCGAGATCACCCGGCTGGGGGGCCGGGTGGGCTCCACCCAGATGCGGCTGCACAACGATGCGGGCGAACTGGTGGCCACCGCTGCTGCGGCCTATATCGTGAGCTGAGCTGCACGGCTTGCGGTGCCGCGAATCTGGCGGCGCCACCTCAAGCTGGCGCGCGGGCGGCCGAAATGGCTGCATGAATGCCGAATCGCAAGCCCTGGGCCTGGCGCAGGCCCGACCCCAACCCCGCCAGGCCTGGCGTCCCGCCGAATGGCCCCGGCCGCTGCCGGGCGGGCCGTCGTCCCCGCACCAGGGCCCGTTGCTGTTTGCGCTGGCAGCCGGCGCGCTCAGCACCGGCCTGGGCTTTGCGGCCGTCGGCATCGCGCTGTACGCCCGGGGCCCGATCTGGCAGGCGGCGGCCTTGTTTGGCGCGGTCGGCCTGCTGGCCGGCCTGGCCTGCGCCCTGTTGCATGCCCGGGACCAAGGCCTGCCGGCCGGGCCGCTGGCCGCGCGCCTGCCCGCCGATGAGCTGGCCAGCCTGGTGCGGGCCACCCTGGCCAAGGCCAGCCAGGCACGGCAGGCCAGCCGCGCCGCCTCCGTGGCCGACCGTCAGCCGGCGCCTGCCACCGCCCCGGCGCGGCGCCAATTTGCCAGCAGCGCCTTCGGTGCCTGATGGGCGCACGCCTTGCAAGTTGCTCCACAACCCCTGTGCCGGGCCTTGTCTCGATGATCCATGTACAGATCGCCAGCGATGTCACGGCCGGGGGCGTCGAGGGCGTGCGTTGGGTGCTGATCGAATCCATCGACGGCGCGCCGCCCGGCCCGACCTTGCCGCCACTGCAGCCACTGCAG
>JANLZT010000599.1:0-3213 GCA_031366465.1 Betaproteobacteria bacterium
GCGCTCTACCTGCTGACGGTGGCCGACATCCGCGGCACCAGCCCCAAGGTCTGGAATGCCTGGAAGGGCAAGCTGCTGGAAGACCTGTACCGCACCACGCTGCGGGCCCTGGGCGGCGCCAAGCCCAATCTGGACGCCGACCTGGAGGCGCGCAAGCAGGAGGCGCGGCAGATCCTGGCGCTGCACAGCGCCCTGCCCGGCACCGAAGGGCCGCTGTGGAAGACGCTGGCGCTGAGCTACTTTGCCCGCCACGACGCCAGTGAGATCGCCTGGCATGCGCGCGCGCTGTGGCGCCACATCGACCCGCCGCAGGCCGTTGTGCGGGCCCGCCCCAGCCCGGTGGGCGACGGCCTGCAGGTGCTGGTCTACGCGCCCGACCGGCCGGATGTGTTTGTGCGCATCTGCGGCTACTTCGACCGCGCGGGGTTTTCGATCCAGGATGCCAAGGTGCACACCAGCCGCACCGGCTTTGCGCTCGACACCTTTCAGGTGACCCATCCGCAATGCGAGGCCGCCGACCCCGGCAGCTACCGCGACCTGATCTCGCTGATCGAGACCCAACTGGTGCTGGCGATGCAAAGCACCGGGCCGCTGCCCGAGCCCAGCCGCGGCCGGGTGTCGCGGCGCGTCAAGTCCTTCCCGATCACCCCCCGGGTGTCGCTGCGGCCCGACGAGCGGGCCCAGCGCTGGCTGCTGTCGGTCAGCACCAGTGACCGGTCCGGCCTGCTCTACGGCATTGCCCGGGTGCTGGCGCGCCACAACATCAACCTGCAATTGGCCAAGGTCACCACCCTGGGCGAGCGGGTGGAAGACACCTTCCTGGTCGACGGGCCGGCATTGCAGCAAACCCGGACGCAGTTGCAGATCGAATCCGAATTGCTGGACGCCGCCGCGCCAGCGCGCTGAAACCCACCATGCCCCTGCGCAGCATCACCCCGGCCGAGGCCGCCGCCGGCCTGGCCGGCTTTGATGCGGTGATCGACGCCCGCTCACCGGCCGAGTTTGCCGACGACCACTTGCCCGGCGCCATCAACTGGCCGGTGCTCGACGACGAGCAGCGCCGAGTGGTGGGCACGCTCTATGTGCAGACCTCGTCGCTGGAGGCCCGCAAGCTGGGCGCCGCGATGGTCGCCCGCAATATTGCTGGCCACCTGGACCGCTGGATCGCCGACAAGCCGCGTGACTGGCAGCCGCTGGTCTATTGCTGGCGCGGCGGCCAGCGCTCGGGCGCGCTGGCCTGGTTTCTGGACCAGATTGGCTTCCGCACTGCCAAACTGGCCGGCGGCTACAAGGGCTTCCGCGCGGTGGTGCGGCAAGCCCTGGTGGACGAGCCGGCGCGGTTTGACCTGCGAGTGCTGGCCGGCCGCACCGGCAGTGGCAAGACCCGCTTGCTGCAGGCCCTGGCCGCCGAGGGCGCGCAGGTGCTGGACCTCGAAGGCCTGGCCCAGCACCGCGGCTCGATCCTGGGTGGCCTGCCGGGCCAAGCGCAGCCGACGCAAAAGCACTTCGACTCGCGGCTGTGGCAGGCCCTGCGCTTGCTGGACCCGTCCCGGCCGGTGTATGTCGAGAGCGAAAGCAAAAAGATCGGCCGGCTGCAGGTGCCCGACGCGCTGATCCATCAGATGCATGCCACCCGCCAGGTGCTGCGGGTGGACATGGGCGACGCCGCCCGGGTGCAACTGCTGCTGGAGGACTACGGCTACTTCGCCGATGACCCGGGCGCTTTCTGCAGCCTTCTCGACGGCCTGGTGGCGCTGCGCGGGCGCGAGACGGTGGCGCGCTGGCAGGCCTTGGCCCAGGCCGGCGATTGGGCAGCCGTCTTTGGCCAGATGATGAGCGAGCACTACGACCCGCTGTACAGCCGGTCCATGGACCGCCACTACGCCGGCCTGGCCCAGGCCCAGGGTGTGAGCCTGGCCGACGGTGGCACTGAGAGCCTGCGCCAGGCGGCACGTCAAATCCTGGCTGAGCCTGGCCTGACAAGCCATGCCTGACGACCCCCGGCACGACAGCCCCGCCCTCGCGCAATCGCGCCGCTTCGGCGTTCGCAACATCCCGCTACTGCGCCCGCTGGGCTGGCTGGCGCGCGGTTGGCGTGACCTGCTGCGCTGCCCGCTACCGGGGCTGCTGCACGGCTTGGCGTTGGCGGCGTTTGGTGGCCTGCTGATCTGGCTGGCGCGCGACCGCTTCTGGCTGCTGGCCGGCGCCTTCACCGGCTTCTTGCTGGTGGCCCCGGTGCTGGCCACCGGGCTGTATGCCATCAGCCGGGCCCTGGAGCGCGGCCAGCGCGCCAATCTGGCGGTGGCTGTGGCGGCCTGGCGCCCCGAGGGCCGGCTGGTGCTGTTTGGCGGGCTGCTGGCGCTGGCCGGCACCGGTTGGGTGATGTGCTCGGCCGCGCTGATCACCGGCCTGGCGCCACTGCCGGTGCGCAGCCCGCTGGACTTCATCCGGGTGGTGGTGCTCAACGACCACTCCCACCTGTTCGAGCTGTGGCTGGCACTGGGCGCGCTGCTGGCCGCCCCGGTGTTTGCCAGCAGCGTGGTGGCCATCCCCTTGCTGCTGGACCGCCAGATCGGCGTGCTGGCCGCCGTGCTCACCAGTTGGCGGGTGGTGACGGCCCATCCATTGCCGATGGCGCTGTGGGCCGGCCTGCTGATGGGCCTGACCGTGCTGGGCATGCTCACCGGCCTGCTGGGCCTGATCGTGGTCGCGCCCTGGCTGGCGCATGCCAGTTGGCATGCCTACCGCGACCTGGTCAGTGCCGACGATCCCGTCGCCCTGCCCTGATCCCCAGGCCGCCGGATGTTTGGCTTCACCGAAGAGCAAGTCGCCTGGTTCGGCCTGACCTTCGGGGTGGCGGCCTTCATGCTCTACATGGTCTTCATCATCTTCCAGCTGGCGCGCGAGTCGAATGCCGGCCGCATGGGCAGCTTCGTGCTGTTCCTGTCGCTGGGCTTCGGCCTGCTGGGATTTGCGGCCAAGGGCGTGATCAAGTTCTTTCTCGCCGGTGTTGTGGCGTGAAAAAAAGGCCGGCAGCGCCGGCCTTTGTTGTTGATCTGACCAGAACCCCCTCGCGGAGGGGGCTGGGGGAGCCGGACGTTCACCCGCAGGGATGAGAACCCGCTCCGCGGGTGCTCACCCCATATGCAAGCCCCCATTGCAACTGAAGTCAGCGCCGGTCGTGAAGCCCGAATCATCACCCGCCAGCCAGGT
>JANLZT010000621.1:0-2710 GCA_031366465.1 Betaproteobacteria bacterium
CTTCATGCCGCCGGCGTCACCGGTCTCGTAGGCATGCTTGCGGCCGCGCAGCAGGGCCACCGCCACCCCGCCGATGCGGCCAAGGCGCAGGCTGCCGGCATGGCCGGCCACCCCCAGCACCGGGAAGGCGGGCAGGTCGGCATAGGCGATATCGACCGCGCCCTCGACCAGGCCGGCCACGCTGTCCCAGCCCGAGCCCAGCACGATGCCCAGCCTGGGCAACAGGCCCGGAGAAGCGGCCTGGATGCGGGCCACGCTGGTGGCGATGGCGTCTTGCAGGGTGTCAGGGTTCATGGCGATGCGGGGGCGGGCAGGTGGCCGGGTCCGAAGCTGGCGGGCAGCAACTGGCCGAGTGTGAAACGCTGGCGCACGCTGTGCAGGTCGGCCGCCCAGACCGGTGCATCGTCGGCGGCAAACTCGCGCAGGCGCTGGCGGCAGCCGCCGCAGGGCGTGACGGCTTGATCGTCGGCACCACCGGCCACCCCCACCACCACCGCCGCCAGGATGCGGCTGCCGCCGGCCAGCACCAGGTGGGCGAGGGCCGAGGCCTCGGCGCACTGGCCTTGCGGGTAGGCGGCGTTCTCGATATTGCAGCCGGCATGCACCCGGCCTTGTTCGTCCAGCAGCGCCGCGCCCACCGCAAAGCGCGAATAGGGCGCATAGGCGCGCCCGCGCGCGGCGCGGGCCGCTGCCAGCAGGCGCTGCATCAGATCGTCGTCCACCGCCATTCAACGCTCCTTCAGGTAGGGGATGCCAAGCGCGGCAGGGGCCCGCGCGCGGCCGACAAAGCCGGCCAGCAGCACCACCGTCATCACATAGGGCAGGGCCTGGATGGCCTGTACCGGCACCGCGCCGCCGCCCAGCGCGGCCGGCAGCATCACGCCCTGCAGGCGGATCGCCACCGCGTCGAGAAAACCGAACAGCAGGCAGGCCCAGAGCGCGCTCACCGGGTGCCACTTGCCAAAGATCATCGCCGCCAGCGCCATGTAGCCGCGGCCGGCCGTCATGTGGGGCACGAAGTTGGCGTTCTGCGCCAGCACCAGGTAGGCACCGGCCAACCCGCACAGCAGGCCATTGGCGCCCAGCGCGCCGTAGCGCAGGCCTTTGACCGACAGCCCGGCGGCGTCCACCATCGCAGGGTTGTCGCCGGTGGCGCGCAGGCGCAGGCCAGTGCGGGTGCGGTAGAGCAGCCACCAAACCGCCGGCACCAGCAGCAAGGCGCCGTAGACCAGGGCGTTGTGGCCCAGCAGGCCACCGCCCAGCACAGCGCCGATCACCGACCCCACGCCCGGCAAACCGGCCACCTGCCCGGCCAGGCCAGTGAACCACGGCGTCAGCCGCACCGCGTCGGGCAGCGGCGGGGTCTGCCCGCCTTGCTTGAACCAGGCGATGCCCAGCACGATGCTCAGGCCGGCGGCGATCATCGACAGCGCCATGCCCATCACCACCTGGTCGCCGCCGTGGCTGACGCAGGCAAAGCCGTGCAACATCGACAAGGCCAGGCCGACACCCAGCGCGGCCAACAGCGCCAGCGGCAAGGAGCCGGTGGCCGCCCCGGACGCGCCCGCCGCAAAGGCCGCCAGCAGCATCTTGCCCTCCAGGCCTAAGTCGATCACGCCTGAGCGCTCGCTCAGCAGGCCGGCCAGTGCGCACAGGATCAAGGGCGTGCTGACGCGCAGCGTGGACGCCAGCAGGCCGCCCAGCACCACCTCATCCATGGCCGGCCCCCACCGCCGCCGGCAGCCGCGCGCGCGGCGCCAGCCAGCCATGCAGGCGCGCCAGCGGCGCCGCCATCACCTGCGCCATCGCGCCCGAGAACAACACGATCAGGCCCTGCAGGGTGGTGACCATGTCGCGGCTGAAGCCCGGGATCTCGAAGGCCAGCTCGGCCCCGCCCTGGAACAGCGCGCCAAACAGCAGCGCGGCCAACACGATGCCCAGCGGGTGGTTGCGGCCGATCAGCGACACCGCGATGCCGGTGAAACCCGCGCCCACCACATAGTCCAGCAGCAGCCGGTGCTGCACCCCGGCCAGTTCGTTGATGCCCACCAGCCCGGCCAGCGCGCCCGAGATCAGCATGCCGCGCATCACCTGGCGGCGCGGCCAGATGCCGCCGTAGTGCGCCGCATCGGGCGCAAAACCCACCGCGCGCAGCTCGTAGCCGGCACGCGAGCGCCACAGAAACAGGTAGACGCTCACCGCTGCCGCTGCCGCCAGCAACACACTCAAGTTGAGCGGCGTGCGCGGCCAGTCAATGCCCAGCGCGGCCAGCGCCAGATGCACGCCGGGCATCTGCGCCGACTCGGCAAAGGCCTCGGTCTCCACCGTCATGCTGCCCGGCGCCTTGAGCACATTGACCAGCAAATAGGCCAGCAATGCCGAGGCGATGAAATTGAACATGATGGTGGTGATCACGATGTGGCTGCCGCGCCAGGCCTGCAGCGCCGCCGGAACCAAAGCCCAGGCCGCGCCGGCGGCCATCGCCGCGATCACCATCAACGGCAGCAACAGCAGCGCCGGCAAGCGGGGGCCGAGTGCCAGCGCCACCAGGGCGCAGCCCAGGCCGCCAATCATCGCCTGGCCCTCGCCGCCGATATTGAACAGCCCGCCGTGGAAGGCCACCGCCACCGCCAGGCCGGTGAAGACAAAGGTGGTCGCGTAGTACAGGGTGTAGCTGAGGCCGGCCCGGCTGCCAAAGGCGCCCTTGACC
>JANLZT010000622.1:0-3094 GCA_031366465.1 Betaproteobacteria bacterium
CCATGCTCGGCGGCAAAGTACCAGGCCGGGCTGCGCGGCTCGTTGTTGATGATGAAGTTGATGTCGCCCTGGCGGTAGAGCACCACGTCCTTGCTGCGGTGCACCGCCACCTTGGCAAATCCCATGGCCTCGAACACCGGCTCCAGCAGGCCCGGGGTGGGCGAGGCGAACTCGACAAACTCGAAGCCCATCAGGCCCATCGGGTTTTCAAACAGATCTGGCATGGTGCTTCCTTCTTGCAGGCAGGCAGGTTGGGTGGGGAAGTCGGGTTCAGACCAGCTGTTCGAGCGCGATCTCGAAGGCGGTGCGGGCGATCCGGGTGTGCGCGGTGGACCGAGCATGACAGGCTTGCAAAGCCGTGGCCACCGTGCGGGACACATCGCCAAAGATCGATTCATCGCTGATCTCCACCGTGCTCTGCATCAGGTGGGCAAAGGCCCGCGCCATGCCGCAATTGGCAATGAAATCGGGGATCACCGCCACCCGGGCGTCGGCATGCTCGTAGATCGGGCCGTAGAAAATCTCGTCGTCGGCAAACGGCACATTGGCGCCGCTGGCCACCACCTGCAGGCCGGCTTTGATGAGCTGCTCAACCTGGCCCTGGGTGACCAGGCGCGAACCGGCGCAGGGCAAAAAGACCTCGGCGCCCAGCGCCCAGATGCGCTGGTTCACCGCATCAAACGGCAGCAGGCCGGGCGCGGCCAACTGGTTGCCGTGCTTGGCCAGCAACAGCGCACGCACCTGGGCCAGGCTGAAACCCTCGGTCTGCAGCAGGCCACCGTTGCGGTCGATGATGCCCACCAGCGTGGCGCCGGCCTGGGCCAGGTAATAGGCCGCGGTGGCGCCCACATTGCCCCAGCCCTGCACCAGCACCCGCTTGCCCTGGACATCACCGCCATACAGCCGGTAGTAGTGGCGCACCGATTCGGCCACGCCCCAGCCGGTGATCAGGTCGGCCACCAGGTATTTGCGGCCATGGTCGGGGGTGTAGCCGGCGTCTTCCACCACCTTGGCAACACCCAGGCGCAACTGGCCCACCTTCTGGATGCGCTGGCTCTCGGTCGGCTGGAAATGGCCGTTGACCACGCCCTCCTGCGGATGCCACAGGCCATAGCTCTCGGTGATCGGGATCACCTCGTGCACCTCGTCGATGTTCAAGTCACCGCCGGTGCCGTAATAGGCCTTGAGCAGCGGCATCACCGCCTTGTACCAGCGCTGCAGCACGCCGGCCTTGCGCGGGTCAGCCGGGTCGAAGTCGATGCCCGATTTGGCACCGCCAATGGCCGGGCCGCTGACGGTGAACTTCACCTCCATGGTCTTGGCCAGCGATTCGACCTCGCGCCGGTCCAGGCCCTTGCGCATGCGGGTGCCGCCGCCGGCCGCGCCGCCGCGCAGCGAGTTGATCACCACCCAGCCGCGGGCGGGGGTCTCGGTGTCATGCCATTCAAAGACGATCTCGGGGGCCTTGGTCTCAAAGCGGGTCAACAGGGTTTTCACAGGATGCTTTCTAGAAATGCGGGGGGATTGGGGGGGATGGGGATGGGGGATTGGGGTGGGGATGGGGGTTGGGGAGGACTTGCTCGGCCTCAGGCCAGCAGCAATTTGTCGTCGTCGAGTTTTTCGCCGCGGGTTTTCTCAAACAGGTGCAGCAGGTCGGCCACCTCCATGCCAGCGCGTTGCGGGCCTTCGACGTCCAGGATCACCCGGCCCTCGTGCAGCATCACGGTGCGGGTGCCGTAGTCCAGCGCCTGGCGCATGCTGTGGGTGACCATCATCGCGGTGAGCCCGCCGCCCTCGACGATGCGGGCGGTCAGCGCCAGCACAAAGGCGGCGGTCTTGGGGTCGAGCGCGGCGGTGTGCTCGTCCAGCAGCAGGATGCGCGACGGCTGCAGGCTGGCCATCAACAGGCTCACCGCCTGGCGCTGGCCGCCTGAGAGCAAACCGATGCGGTCGGCCAGGCGGTTCTCCAGCCCCAGTTGCAGCAGGCTCAGTTTGTCGCGGAACAGCGCGCGCAGCGGGCGGTTCAGCGACAAGCCAAAGCCGCGCTGGGCGCCGCGCCGCCAGGCCAGTGCCATGTTCTCCTCGATGGTCAAGGCCTCGCAGGTGCCGGCCATCGGGTCCTGGAAGACGCGGGCCACCAGGTCAGAGCGCTGCCAGGCCGACCGGCGGGTGACGTCGGTGTCGTCGATGTGGAGGGTGCCGCGATCGACCATCAGGTCCCCGCTGACGGCGTTCAAGAAGGTCGATTTGCCGGCACCGTTGGAGCCGATCACGGTGACGAACTGGCCGCTGGGGATGGTCAGGTCCAGCCCGCGCAGCACCCGGTTCTCGATCGGGGTGCCGGGGTTGAAGGTCACTTCCAGGCCTTGGGCGCGCAACATTATTGGGCCTCCTTGACGGTGTTTTTGGGGCGCGTTGGGGCCTTGGCACGGCCGCCCGACCAGCGGCTGGCCAGCTTGCGCTTGTAGCCGGGCACCAGCAGCGCCAGCGCCACCAGCACGGCCGTGACCAGGTTCAGGTCCTGCGCCTTCAGGCCGATGAAATCACTGTTGAGCGCCAGCGCGATGAAGAAGCGGTAGAGCACCGCGCCCAGCACGCAGGCCAGGGTGGTGAGCACCAGGCTGCGCGCCGGCAGGATGGTCTCGCCGATGATCACCGCGGCCAGGCCGATCACGATGGTGCCGATGCCCATCGAGATGTCGGCCCCGCCCTGGGTCTGCACGAACAGCGCGCCGGCCAGCGCCACCAGCGCGTTGGACAGCGCCAGGCCCCAGACCGTGAGCCTGTCGGTGGAGATGCCCTGGGCCCGCGCCATGCGGGGGTTGCTGCCGGTGGCGCGCATCGCCAGGCCGATCTCGGACGCGAAGAACAAGTCGATCAGCGCCTTGGCGGCGAACACGATCACCAGCAGCACCAGCGGTTTGAGCCAGTAGTCGGGCAGGCCGCCAAACTCGACCAGGCTGAACACCGTGGCATCGTTGATCAGCGCCACATTGGGCTTGCCCATGATGCGCAGGTTGACCGAGTACAGCGCAATCATCACCAGGATGCTGGCCAGCAACTGCATGATGCGCAGCCGCACATTGAGCCAGGC
>JANLZT010000638.1:0-4147 GCA_031366465.1 Betaproteobacteria bacterium
CTCGGGCGCTGCAGCCGCAGGCTGAAGGTGGAGCCCTCGCCCTCGCGGCTTTGCACGCTCAGCTCGCCGCCCATCATCTGGCTGAGCTTGCGGCTGATCACCAGGCCGATGCCGGTGCCCTGGCTGCCGGCTGCGCCGGCCGGGCCGGGCTGGTCGCGGCCCAGGCGGTTGAAGGGGGTGAAGAGCGCATGGACCTGGGCCTCGCTCATGCCGATGCCGGTGTCCTCCACCTCGATCAGCAGCTCGCCCACCGCACCCGGCCGGGTGCGCAGCATCACCCGGCCACCGGGCCGGTTGTACTTGATGGCATTGCCCAGCAGGTTGAGCAGCACCTGGCGCAGCCGCACCGCGTCGCCCATGGCGCGGTCGGCCTGGGGCGACAGCGACAGCTCGACCGTCACCCCGGCCTGCAGCGCCGCCGGCTCGACCATGGTGGCGGCCTCTTGCGCCAGGTCAGCCAGGGATTGCGGCTCGAGTGTCAGGCGCAGGTTGCCGGCCTCCATGCGCGACAGATCGAGCACGTCGTTGACCATGTCCAGCAGATGCCAGCCGGCTTGCCGGATTTGCGCCAGGCCGTGGCGCTGGCGCGGGCCGGCCTCGGGATCATCGGCGTCGGCGTCCTGGCCCTTGCCCAGCATCTGGGCAAAGCCGACGATGGCGTTGAGCGGGGCCCGCAGCTCGTGGCTGAGGTTGGCCAGGAACTCACTTTTGGTGCGGTTGGCGACCTCGGCCTCGTCGCGCTCGCGCTCGGCCTCGCGCAGGCGCAGCACCTGGGTGAGGTCTTGCAAGGCGCCCACGGTGGCCACCGCCTGGCCCTGGGCGTCGTGCAGGGTGCGCAGGTTGGCGGCCACCTGCAGCACCCGGCCGTCGGGGGTGATGTAGCGCTGGCGCCGCGCCGCCGCCCCGCCCACCGCCAGCGCGGTGCCGTCCTCGGCCAGCACATCGGGCAGGTGAAAGTCGGCCAGCGGGTGGCCCAGCAAGGCCGACGCCGGGCAGCCCATCATGGTGCAGAAGGCCGGGTTCACCTCGACCAGCCGGCCGGCGGGGTCGACCACCGTGACGCCGATGCTCACGCTGTCGAAGATGGCCCGGAAGCGCTGCTCGCTGACGGCCAGCGCGGCCTCGGTCTGGCGCCGCTCATCGATCTCGGTCTGCAGCGCCACGGTGCGCTCGCGCACCCGGTCCTCGATGCGGCGCAGCCGGCCGGTCAGCGCCAGCAGCAGGGCCGCCAGCATGGCGGTGCCCAGCACGGCGGGCAGCGCCAGCAGCCAGACTGAGGTGAACAGCCGGTTGTCCGCGGTGGGCGGCTCGGTGACCAGCAAGTCGAGCCGGCGCTCGCCCAGCGTCACCCGGCCCAGCAGGCGTCGCACCGCCGGGCCGACGCCGTCTTGCTCGCAGCCCAGCGGCCCGGCCACCCGGTGCAGCGCCTGGCCGGGGCCCACATCGGTCAGGCAGGCGCGCAGATTGGGGTCATCGACGTCGGGCAGTGCCGGCGCCAGCAGCCGGCCGGCATCGACCACCAGAAACACCAGGTGGCGTTGGTCGCTGCCGGGCTGGGCCGGCACTGACTGCAGGATCAGCAGCGGCTGGGGGCCGGCCGACCGCCGCGCTGCCGGCGGCAAGGCCGCAGCGGCGGGTGGCGGGGTCTTGGGCAGGGCCTGGGGCGGGCTTGCCGCAGCCGGGGCCGCAGCAGCAGCATCGGCGGCCGTCACCACCAGGGGCTGCCGGTTGGCCAGGGCGCGGTCCAGTGCCTGGCGCAGGGCGGGGGTCAGGTCAAGGCGGCTGTCGGGGCCGGCCAGGGCGCCCGGCAGGGCTGCGGCACCGGCGCTGGCCACGGCACCCTGCACCTGCCGCAGCAGCCACGGGGTGTCGGTGCGGCCGGTGGTCTGGTGCGACAGCCAGCCGGCCCCCAGCAGGCCGGGCAGGCGCTCGGACCAGACCGCTGCCTGGCGCTCGAACAGCGCTGCCGGCAGCGCCTCACCGCCGGCCGCCACCACGCCCTGCAGCGCCAGCGCGGCGTCCAGCGGGCTGGTCAGCAATTGCTGGATGCGTTGGCGGCGTGCCAGCGCATCCCGCTCGAACGAGCTTTGCAGGCGGGCTTCGTCACGCCGGGCCAATTCGTGGAAGCCCGGCAGCATCACCAGCACCAGCAGCACCAGCGGCAGCGCCACCTGGCGGCGCCGCAGCCGCCAGGGCGCTGGCGGCTGTGCCAACCAGCACAGCAGGATCGGCGCCACCACCACGATGCCCGACACATCGGCGATGAAGCGGCCCACCGCGCCGGCCAGTTGTGGCCGCGACAGCGGCAATGCGGCGGCCGCGTCAATACCCCATTGGCCGAGCAGGCTGATCAGCACCCCCACCGCCGCTGCGGCCGGTGCCGCCACCAGCACAAAACGGCGCAAACGCGGCCAGGTGTCGAGCTGCAGCAACTCGTGGTCGGCCTGGTGGCGCATCAGCCACCCCGCTGTGACCGCCTGCAGCGCCAGCACCGCAGCGTTGACCAGCGCCGCAGCCGGCGCGGTGTGCACCAGCAGGTCGCCCAGCAGGGCGCCGACCAGCGCGGCGGGCAAGGTCCAGCGGCCGCGCGACATCACGGCCGCTGCGGTGACGCCCAACACCATCGACAAGGGCGCCAGCAGCGCCGAGCCCAGGCTGTAGCGCGGCAGCCCGGCCTGCAACAGGCCGCACAGCAAGGCCAGCGCTGCATAGCGCAACAGTGCGCGCGGCAGGGGATGGGCAGCCGCTTGGGGTGCTGCCTGGGGCGTGGCTGCCGGCTTGCTGTTTGTGGTGTTCGATGCCATTGGCAGCAGTATCCGCAAGCCTGCCGATCTTGCTATTGGGGGATGTATCGTGGTGTTGCAGGGTGGGACGGCAGCAGGGGGTCAGCCCCTGCTTTCTACAATCCCCGGCATGCCCGGCCCCAGCCTCCCCACCGTCGGCGCGTCTACCGCGCCAACTGCCAGGCCGGCCGCCGCGCCCGCACCCGGGCCCAGCCCTTGGGCCGGCCCGCTGCTGGCGATGGCCGGTGCGGTGGCCTTCTCGGGCAAGGCGATCATCGTCAAGCTGGCCTACCGGCATGGTGTGGACGCGATCACGCTGATCACCCAGCGCATGGTGGTGGCGCTGCCGTTTTTTGTGTTGATGCTGCTGTGGTCGGGCCGCGGCCGGCCCCGCCTGGGCTGGCGCGATCTGGGCAGCGTGGGCCTGCTGGGGTTTCTGGGCTATTACCTGGCCAGCGTGCTGGATTTTCTGGGCCTGCAATACATCAGCGCCAGCCTGGAGCGGCTGATCCTCTACCTGTCGCCGGCGCTGGTGCTGCTGTTGGCCTGGGCCTTGCTGGGCCAGCGCGCCCAGGGCCGGCAATGGCTGGCGATGATCGTGGCCTATGCCGGCCTGCTGCTGGTGTTTGGCCATGAGCTGCAGCGCGAGGGCTCGCAAGTCTGGCTGGGTGCCGGCCTGGTGCTGGCCAGCACCCTGAGCTATGCGCTCTACCTGGTCTACAGCGCGGCGGTGCTCAAGCGTATCGGCGCGTCGCGCGTCACCGGCTGGGCCAGCAGCGTGGCCTGCGGCCTGTGCCTGGCCCAGTTTGCGGTGCTGCGGCCCGGGGCCAGCGTGTTCGACTGGCCGGCCCAAGTGATTTGCCTGTCCTTGCTCAACGGCACCGTCTGCACGGTGTTGCCCGTATGGCTGGTGATGCGGGCGATCGAGACCATCGGCCCGTCCCGCACCGCGCAATACGGCATGGTCGGGCCGGTGTCCACGCTGCTGCTGGGCGTTTGGCTGCTGGATGAGCCCTTCACCGGCTGGGTGGCGGCTGGCTCGCTGTGCGTGCTGGCCGGTGTGACACTGCTGGCTCGGCAGCGTCGGCCCTGAGCGCAGCGGGCCGGCGCCGGTCATCCAACCATCGATCCAACCACCCAACCACCCTCAAGGAGACTTCAACATGGATCTGGGCATTGCAGGCAAATGGGCGCTGGTGTGTGCCGCCAGCAAGGGGCTGGGCAAGGGCTGCGCCGAGGCGCTGGGCCGCGAGGGCGTCAACCTGGTGATCACCGCCCGCGGCGCCGACGTGCTGGCGGCCACCGCCGCCGCGCTGCGCGCTGCCCACCCCGGCATCGAGGTGCGCAGCGTGGTCGGTGACATC
>JANLZT010000660.1:0-4739 GCA_031366465.1 Betaproteobacteria bacterium
GGCGCGGCCCGGGACAGCACCGCCGCGCTGGCGCCTCAGCAATTGGCCGATCTGGCCTGGCTGGGGCTGGACGCGGCGTCGCTGGAGCGCCTGGCCACGGTGGCGGTGCTGCTGCCCGAGCGCAGCACCGTCAACCTCAACACCGCGCCGCGCGAGGTGCTGGCCGGGGTGATCGCCAAGCTCGACCTGGGCGGCGCCGACCGCCTGGTGCAGCACCGCCAGCGCCAGCCGCTGCGCAACCTGGCCGAGGCCACCCAGGTGCTGGGGGCCGGCGTCACGCTCGAGCCCGGCGATGTGGACGTCAAGTCGTCCTACTTCGAAGTGCGCGGCCGGCTGCGGCTGGAGCAGCGGGTGCTGTCGGAGTTGACGCTGGTCAAGCGCACCACCGGCAACGAGGTGGTGGCGGTGCAGCGCCAGCGCCAGGCGGCGCTGAGCCCGCCGCTGCGCTGAGCGTCAGCGGCCGCGTGCACTGCTTCACAATCCGGCGGCGCGGCGCGGCCACAATGCCCGGCGCTGGCGATGCCTGCGGTGCGCCCTGCCTGCCACCCGGCAGCGCAGCAGCCCAGCCGGATGGCGCCGCAGCACCTGTTTTTCGACCGATCGACGCCGGCCGCAGCCGCCTACCCTGCGCCTACCCTGTGAAACCATTGCGCCAGCCCCGTCCGCGTTGACCCTCCCCCGCATGACCCCCCTCTCCCGCCGCGCGGCTTGCCGCGCCTGACCCGACCATGGCCATGCTCGTGATCCTGTTGCCGGCGCCTGCGCTGGCTGATGCGGCAGCGGCCGAGCCCGCGCCGCTGGCCTGGCTGCTCAGCGCCGATGGCCTGGCGGTCAGCCGCCAGGGCGAGCACCCGCCCACGCCCTGGCCCAAGGCCGACAGCGTGGTGGTGGTGGTGCCCGCGCTGGCCCTGGCCTGGCACCGGCCGGTGTTGCCGCGGGCGCCGGCCAGCCAGCTCCGCGCCGCCCTGGGCGGGGTGCTCGAAGAGCAATTGCTGGTCGACGACGAGCAGGCCCATCTGGCACTGGCGCCGCAGGCCGTGGCCGGTGAGCCGTGCTGGGTGGCGGTGCTGCACAAGCCCTGGCTGCAGGCCCAACTGGGCCGGCTGGCGGCCAGCGGATTGCAGCTTGATCGGCTGGTGCCGGCACTGGCGCCGGCACTTGCGCCGCTGTCCGCCAGTGCTGAGACGGGCCTGCCCACCGGGCATTTTTTCAGCGCGCCTGATGCCAGCGGCATCGACGGCCCCTGGCTGGCTCTGCAGGACGCTGACGGCGCGCTCTGCCTGCCGCTGGCCGGTGGCCTGGCGCGCCAGATGCAAGCCCGCTGGTCGGCCCGCCAGGCGGTGTTCTCCACCACCCCGGCCGCCGCGGTGGCGGCCGAGCATTGGCTGGGCCTGCCGGTGGCGGTGCGCAGCGATGCCGACCGGGCCCTGGCGGCCGCCCGCTCGCCCTGGAACCTGCTGCAGTTTGACCTGGCGCCGCAGAACCGCGGCAGCCTGGCACTCGGCAAGCTGGGCCGGCAATGGGCCGGCCCGGCATTCGCCTGGGCCCGCCGGGGTGTGCTGGCGCTGCTGCTGCTGCAGCTGCTGGGCCTGAATGTCAGTGCCTGGCAGCAGCAGCGCGCGCTGGACGACAAACGCGCGGCGATGGACGCGCTGCTGCGCAGCACCCACCCGCAAGTGCGCGCGGTGCTGGACGCGCCACTGCAGATGCAGCGCGAGACAGCCGCCCTGCGCGCCGCCGCCGGGGTGGCCGGCGAGGACGATTTCGAACCCATGCTGGCCGCGCTGGCCAGCGCCTGGCCCGACGGCCAGGCCCCGGTGGCGCAGTTGCGCTTCGAGCCCGGCCGGCTCAGCCTGCCGGCCGCCGGCTGGCCGCCGCCGCTGGTCGAGCAGTTGCGCAGCCGCCTCAAACCCACCGGCTTAGGGCTGGTCCAGGCCGAGGGCCGGCTCGACGTCCAGCGGGTGGCCGCCGCCGGCACGCCAGGCGCCGCCACCCCACCCAGCGCAACGCGATGAGCACCGGCCCCACCATGTCCGATCCCCAAACCGCCGCCAGCCTGCCGTCCAGCCATCCCAGCAGCGTCACCGGCGCGCCCGCGTCGGCTGGCCGCCTGGCGGTGCGCAGCACGCTGCTGGTGCTGCGCACCCGCTGGGCCGCCTTTGCGCCGCGCGAGCGCCGTTTGTTGACGCTGGCCGCCGTGGTGCTGGGCGGCTTCTTGCTGTGGTCGGTGGCGCTGGCGCCGGCCTGGCGCACGCTGCAGACCGCGCCCGCGCAGCTTGATGCGCTGGACGCCCAGGCCCAGCAGATGCAGGCCCTGGCCACCGAGGCTGGCCTGCTGCGCGCCGCCCCGCCGGTGCCGCTGGACCAGGCCCAGGCCGCGCTCACGGCCGCCACCGAGCGCCTGGCCTCACCCGCCAGCAAGCTCAGCCTGCAGGGCGAGCGGGCGCTGTTGTCGCTCAAGGGCGTGGGCAGCGCTCAACTCTCGGCCTGGCTGGCCGAGGCCCGGGCCGGCGCCCGGGCCCGGGTGGTCGAGGCCAGCCTGACCCAGACGGGGCCGGGCCTCTACGACGGCAGCCTGACCCTGGCCCTGGGGGCGGCCCGGTGAGCCTGCGCCGCAAGGCCCGGGTGGTGGCCGCCGAGACCGAGCGCTGGCAGCGCGCCCAGCGTGCCGGCCGGCGTTTTGCCGCCTGGGGCGCCGCACTCGGCCTGCTGGCCGGCGCGGCCTTGTTTGCCCCGGCCCAATGGCTGGCCGACGGCCTGCAGCACGCCAGCGACGGCCGCCTGCTGCTGGCCCAGGCCCGTGGCAGCCTGTGGGACGGCAGCGCGGTGCTGGTGCTCACCGGTGGCGCCGGCAGCCGTGACGCTGCCGTGCTGCCGGGCCGGCTGCAATGGCAGTTGCGGCCGCACTGGCAGGGCTTGCGCCTGCTGGCGCGCCAGGACTGCTGCCTGAACGGCGATCTGCAAGTGCTGCTGCAGCCCGGCTGGGGCGGCTACGCGCTGGTGCTGGGCGCGGCGCCGGCCGTCGCCGCCAACGCCCAGCCGGCCGTCGCTGGTGTCACCCAGACCGTGATCGGCCACTGGCCGGCGGCCTGGCTGGTCGGTCTGGGCACGCCCTGGAACACCCTGCAACTGGGCGGTCTGCTGCAACTGGCCAGCCCGGGCTTCACGCTGCAGTCGGTGCAGGGCCGGCTGCGCCTGCAGGGCGCGTTGGCGCTCGAGCTGCGCGGCGTCTCGTCGCGGGTGTCCACCCTGCCCACGCTGGGCAGCTACCGGCTCAGCCTGCAGGGCCCGGGTGCGGCCGGTGAGGCCGCCACGCTGCAACTGCTCACCCTCGACGGTGCGCTGCGCCTGTCGGGCAGCGGCCAGTGGGCTGGCAGCAAGCTGCGATTTCGGGGCGACGCCCAGGCCGCCGAGGGCCAGGCCCCGGCCCTGGCCAACCTGCTCAACATCATCGGCCGGCGCCAGGGTGCGCTGTCCGTCATTTCGATCGGATGACCGCCATGACCCACCCCCGCTTGCCGCGCGCCCTGCTGTGGGCCGCCCTGCTGCTGCCGGCGCTGCCGCTGGCCGCCCAGGACAAGCCCGACGGCGCGGCCCCAGGCAGTGCCCGCCGCAGCGGTGGCCTGCGCGCGTCCACCCCGGTGACGCTGAACTTCGTCAACGCCGACATCGAGGCCGTCAGCCGGGCCTTCGCGGTGATGATCGACCGGCAAATCCTGGTCGACCCGCGGGTCAAGGGCCAGATCACCGTCTACAGCGAGCAGGCTATGCCGGTGCGCGAGGCCTACCTGCAATACCTGGCGGCGCTGCGCGGCCTGGGCTTTGCGGTGGTCGACAACGCCGGCCTGCTCAAGGTGGTGCCCGAGGCCGATGCCAAGCTGCAGGCCGGCACGGTGCAGGTGGGCCCCGGCGGCCAGCGCGGTGACCAGGTCATCACCCAGATCTACCGGCTGGCCTTTGAGAACCCCAACAACCTGGTGGCGGTGCTGCGGCCCTTGATCAGCCCCAACAACACCATCAATGCCAACCCCAGCAACAGCACCCTGATCATCACCGACTACGCCGACAACCTGACCCGCCTGGGCAAGATCATCGCCGCGCTCGACCAGCCCGCCAGCACCGATGTCGAGGTGGTGCCGCTCAAGCATGCGATTGCCTCCGACCTGGCCACGCTGGTGCAAAAGTTGGGGGATTCCAGCGCCATCGCGGCCGCGGCCGGCGTGCCGGGCGGTGGCGGTGGGGTCTCGGTGCTGGCCGATTCGCGCAGCAACTCGCTGATCCTGCGGGCCTCCAACGCCGCCCGGCTGGCCGCCACCCGGGCGCTGGTCGAGCGCCTGGACCGGCCCGGCCTGGGCGGGCCGGCCGGCAACATCAATGTGGTCTACCTCAAGAACGCTGACGCCACCAAGCTGGCAGCCGTGCTGCGCGCGGCGTTTGGTGGTGGCGGCGGCGGCGGTGGCGGCAGCAGCCCCAGCACGCCCGGCGGCCTGGGCGCCCTGCAGGGTGGCGCGGGCGCCAGCCTGGGTGCCAGCGTGGCCAGCACACCCAACGCCCAATCGGCCCAGCCCAGCACCGGCGGCTTCATCCAGGCCGACCCGGCCACCAACTCGCTGGTGATCAGCGCCGCCGAGCCGCTCTACCGCCAGATTCGCGGCGTGATCGATCAATTGGACGGCCGCCGCGCCCAGGTGTTTGTCGAGTCGATGATTGTCGAGATGGACGCCAGCAAGGCCGCCGAG
>JANLZT010000570.1:0-1542 GCA_031366465.1 Betaproteobacteria bacterium
TGCACATGCATGCCGGTGACGGCAATGTGCACACCAACATCCCCGTCAACAGCGACAACTACGAGATGCTGCAAACAGCGCATGCGGCGGTGGCCCGCATCATGGTGCTGGCGCGCAGCCTGGGTGGCGTGATCTCGGGCGAGCATGGCATCGGCATCACCAAGCTCGAGTTCATGACCGACGATGAACTGGCTGGCTTTGCCGCCTACAAGGCCACATCGACCCCGAAGGCCGCTTCAACAAAGGCAAGCTGCTGCGCGGTGCGTCACTGGCCGCGCTGGGTGACGAGGCCCTGCACACGGCTGACCTGAGCCATGCCTATACCCCCAGCTTCGGCCTGATGGGGCATGAGTCGTTGATCATGCAGCAGAGCGATATCGGCGCCATCAGCGACAGCATCAAGGATTGCCTGCGCTGCGGCAAGTGCAAGCCGGTCTGCGCCACCCATGTGCCGCGTGCCAACCTGCTGTACAGCCCGCGCGACAAGATCCTGGCCACGTCCTTGCTGATCGAGGCCTTTTTGTACGAGGAGCAAACCCGCCGCGGCATCAGCCTGAAGCACTGGGAAGAGTTCGAGGACGTGGCCGACCATTGCACGGTCTGCCACAAGTGTTTGAGCCCCTGCCCGGTGAAGATCGACTTCGGCGATGTGTCGATGAATATGCGCAACCTGCTGCGCAAGATGGGGCAAAAAAGCTTCCGCCCCGGCAATGCGGCGGCGATGCTGATGCTCAACGCCACCAGCCCCAACACCATCAAGCTGGTGCGCAGCGCGATGGTGGGGGTGGGCTTCAAGCTGCAGCGCCTGGCCAATGACGTGCTCAAGCTGGCGGCCCGCAAGCAGACCAGCGCGCCGGCTGCCAGCGTGGGCACCGCGCCTGTGCGCGAGCAGGTGATCCACTTCATCAACAAAAAGCTGCCGGGCGGCCTGCCCAAGAAAACAGCGCGGGCCTTGCTGGACATCGAGGACAAGGACTACGTGCCCATCATCCGCAACCCGGTGGCCACCACCGCCGAGACTGAAGCCGTGTTTTACTTCCCCGGCTGTGGCAGCGAGCGCTTGTTCAGCCAGGTCGGCCTGGCCACCCAGGCCATGCTGTGGCATGCCGGCGTGCAGACGGTGCTGCCACCCGGCTACCTGTGCTGCGGCTACCCGCAGCGCGGCTCGGGCCAGTTTGACAAGGCCGAGCAGATGATCACCGACAACCGGGTGCTGTTCCACCGCGTGGCCAACACCCTGAACTACCTGGACATCCAGACCGTGGTGGTGAGTTGTGGCACCTGCTACGACCAATTGCAGGGCTACAAGTTTGAAGAAATATTCCCCGGCTGCCGCATCATCGATATCCACGAATACCTGCTGGAAAAAGGCATCACCCTGCCCGCAGCGGCCGATGGCAACAGCGCCGGCTATCTCTACCACGACCCCTGCCACAGCCCTTTGAAGCTGCAGGAGCCGATGAAGACTGTCAAGGCCCTGGTCGGCCCGAATGTGCTCCAAAGCGAGCGCTGCTGCGGCGAGAGCGGCACGCTGGGCGTGAC
>JANLZT010000700.1:0-1882 GCA_031366465.1 Betaproteobacteria bacterium
GGCATCGCTCAGACCGTCGGCGCCGATGATGACGACCGGGTCGAGGTGATGGGCCTCGCCGCGTTTTTCTTTGCGTTGGGCGGGTGTCAGGTGCAGTGCAGGCATCCTCTTATTATCCCCTGGCCATGAAAATCGATTCCAAAAGCAAGAAGATCAACAAGGCCTGGGTGCATGACCATGTCAACGACACCTATGTCAAGCTGGCCCAGAAAGATGGCTACCGGGCCCGCGCGGCCTACAAATTGAAGGAGATCGACGAGAGCCTGGGCCTGTTCAAGCCGGGCCAGCTGGTGGTTGACCTGGGCTCGGTGCCCGGGGCCTGGAGCCAATACTTGCGGCGCCGCTTTGCGCCCAAGACGGCCGGGGTGGGCGGCGCGGCGGTGGGCGCCTTGCTGGGCACCATCATCGCGCTGGACATCCTGCCGATGGACGCCATCGAGGGCGTGCAGTTCATCCAGGGCGACTTCCGAGAGGACGCGGTGTTGGCCCAACTGCACGATCTGGTGGCCGGCCGGGCGGTGGACGTGGTGGTGTCAGACCTGGCGCCCAATCTGTCGGGCATCGAGTCCACCGATGCCGCCCGCATTGAGCATCTGGTGGAACTGGCGCTGGACTTTGCCCAAAGCCATCTCAAGCCAGGCGGTGCACTGGTGGCCAAGGTCTTCCACGGTGCCGCCTACAACCCCTTGATCACGCTGTTCAAGCAGCAATTCAAGCTGGTCAAGGCCATCAAGCCCAAGGCATCGCGCGACAAATCGTCTGAAACCTTCCTGGTCGGCATCGGTCTGAAATCCGGCAAGCCCGCCTGAATCACGGCTGTGATGGCCGGAAATCGGGCCGAGATGGGCCCCAGTTCCGCCCTTCCGCCCCGCGCCCGCCAGCCCGTGTCTGGGGCTTGACTCGACTAGAATCAGCCCCATCTGTCGGGATCTCGGGTGACGTTGCCAATCGAGCCCGCGCAAGGCCGCAACCGTGCGCGGAGCGCGTCGACTGGCATCCTGCCCTGGCAGGTTTTTGGCTTAAGGAGCCGCAGTGAACAATCAATGGTTCTCGAAGGTCGCTGTTTGGCTGGTGATAGCACTCGTGCTGTTCACTGTGTTCAAGCAGTTCGACCGCGGGGTGGCGTCGGGCTCGATGATCGGCTACTCCGATTTCCTCGAAGAGGTCCGCGCCAAGCGTGTCAAGCTGGTCACGCTGCAAGAAGGCAACGGCGGCACCGAGATCCTGGCGGTCACCACCGACGACAAGCGCATCCGGTCCACCGCCACCTACCTGGACCGCGGCCTGGTCGGTGACTTGATCAACAACGGCGTCAAGTTCGACGTCAAGCCGCGTGAAGAGCCCTCGCTGCTGGTCAGCCTGCTGGTCAGCTGGGGGCCGATGCTGCTGCTGATCGGCGTCTGGGTCTACTTCATGCGCCAGATGCAGGGCGGCGGCAAGGGCGGGGCCTTCAGCTTCGGCAAGAGCAAGGCCCGCATGCTGGATGAAGCCAACAACTCCACCACCTTTGCCGACGTCGCCGGTTGCGACGAGGCCAAGGAAGAGGTCAAGGAACTGGTCGACTTCCTGAAGGACCCGCAGAAGTTCCAGAAGCTGGGTGGCCGGATTCCGCGCGGCGTGCTGCTGGTCGGCCCCCCGGGCACCGGCAAGACCCTGTTGGCCAAGGCCATCGCCGGCGAGGCCAAGGTGCCGTTCTTCTCGATCTCGGGCTCCGACTTTGTCGAGATGTTTGTCGGCGTCGGCGCGGCCCGGGTCCGCGACCTGTTCGAGCAGGCCAAGGCCCGCGCGCCGTGCATCGTCTTCATCGACGAGATCGACGCCATCGGCAAGCAGCGCTCGGGCGCGGTCGGCATGGCCGGCCACGACGAGCGCGAGCAGACCC
>JANLZT010000029.1:0-2222 GCA_031366465.1 Betaproteobacteria bacterium
GTGACCGATACCTTGTCGCGCGCCACCACGCCCACCACCGAAAAGATGGCGCCGGTGGGTTTCCAGCATCTGGTGCAGCCACAGGCGTGGTTGTGCGCCACCTGGGTGCCGATGCTGACTTCCACAGCGTCGCTTGCGCACTGGCACTTGAGCGTGCCACCGGCAAAGCCGTCGATTGCGGGTTTGAGGCCGCCATCGATAGCGGGGTGTAGAGAAAGGGCCATATTGGTCTCCTGGGTTGAGCGCCCGCAGGCGGGCGAATGGCGATTCAGAAGTGAATCACCGTGCGGATCGACTTGCCTTCGTGCATCAAGTCAAACGCTTCGTTGATGCGATCCAGCGGCAGTGTGTGGGTGATGAAAGGATCGAGGTCAATGCGGCCCGCCATCGCGTCCTCCACCATGCCGGGCAGTTGGGTGCGGCCTTTGACACCGCCGAAAGCGCTGCCGCGCCACACCCGTCCGGTCACCAACTGGAACGGGCGCGTCGAGATCTCCTGGCCGGCACCGGCCACACCGATGATGATGCTCTCGCCCCAGCCCTTGTGACAGCATTCGAGCGCCGCGCGCATGACATGGACATTGCCGATGCACTCGAAGCTGAACTCGACACCCCCATCGGTCATGCCGACGATGACGTCTTGAATCGGCCGGTCATGGTCTTTGGGGTTGATGCAGTCGGTCGCCCCCATCGATTTGGCGAGCGCAAATTTGGTGGGGTTGGTGTCGATGCCGATGATGCGGCCGGCCCCGGCCTGGCGCGCACCTTGAATCACCGCCAGGCCGATGCCGCCGAGGCCGAACACCGCGACGTTGTCGCCGGGCTTGACCTTGGCGGTGTTGTGCACCGCGCCGATGCCGGTTGTCACGCCGCAGCCGAGCAGACACACCTTCTCGTGCGGCGCGGCCGGGTTGATCTTGGCCAGAGAAATCTCGTTGACCACCGTGTATTCGCTGAAGGTGCTGCAACCCATGTAATGGAAGACCGGTTGGCCCTGGTAGCTGAAGCGCGAGCTGCCGTCGGGCATCAAGCCCTTGCCCTGCGTGGCGCGCACCTTCTGGCACAGATTGGTCTTGCCGGACAGGCAGAACTTGCACTCGCGGCACTCAGCCGTGTAGAGCGGAATCACATGATCGCCAGGCGCGAGCGTGGTCACACCGGCGCCGATCTCCACAACCACACCGGCACCTTCGTGGCCCAGCACCGACGGGAAAATGCCCTCGGGGTCATCGCCCGACAAGGTGAAGGCATCGGTGTGGCATACACCGGTGTGCGTGATCTTGACGAGCACCTCGCCAGCCTGCGGCGGTGCAACGTCAATCTCCACAATTTGCAAAGGTTTGCCGGCAGCAAAAGCAACAGCGGCTCTAGATTTCATGCATTGTCTCCACGCCCATTCCAGGCATCAGCAACCACCGACCCGGCAATGGCGCCGGTCGCCTCCAAGGCGGGGGACAAGTATATGAACCGATCTGCGCAGGCGGCAAGTAATACGGCGCTGGCCGGATCGAGCTCACCCAGCAGGGGCCGGTGCCGTGCGGGGCTTGGGCAGGGTTGCCACCGATTGTCGAGAGGCGCCGCGACACCGCGAGCCGCAAGCTGCTCGGTGACGATGAACGCCGGCACCGAGGTACAGGCCAGCTTCTCGAAGTAAGGCGCACGCCCTGTCTGCCCTGCAGGCAGTCAGCAGTCAAAGGGGGCGGTGCCGCGAGCTGCCGGCCTTCTTTTGCAGGGTCAGCGGCTTGGCGCGGCAGCCAAGGCGCCGCAACAGCCGATGGTCAGAGGCGCAGCAGGCGGCGTCGGCAACCTGCCCTCACCGCTCCGCAATGAAGTGCTGCATCCGCACCACCTCGCCCGGCGCCAGCATCTGGCGCAGCCGCGCCTCAATGTCTTGATCGGCCATGGTGCTGCGGGCGCGGTGGTGCAGGTAGTCGGCCCAGCGCGTGATCAAAAAGCGCTCGACATAGCGCGACGGGTCGTCCAGATCGCGGTAGACGCGCCACAGGCTGGCGCCGTCGCGGCGCCGGATGGCCTTGAGCTGGGCCACCTCGGCCAGGAAAGCCTCGGCCTGCTCGGGCCGGATGCGGTAGCTCAGCTCCACCGACACCGGGCCGGCCTCGGCGTCGGGCTGGTCCTGCACCAGCAGGTCCTCAAAAGGCGCTTGCGTCACCTCGTGCAGCGCGCCCATGCGCAGCGGGAAGCGCCGCGCCAGCAGCAGGTTG
>JANLZT010000033.1:0-5428 GCA_031366465.1 Betaproteobacteria bacterium
GGGTCCAAGCGCAACGCGTCGCCCCAGCGTTGCAGCATCCAGGCCCGCTCGCGCATGAAGCGCTGATGGTTCGTGCCGCTGCGGTCGCGCCCGCGTGAGATCGACTCGTGGTGGATCAGCTCGGCATAAGGCGTCCAGACATTGGCATAGCCGGCATGGCGCAGGCGCAGGCACAGGTCGACATCGTTGTAGGTCACCGCCAGGTGCTCGGCATCAAAGCCGCCCACTTCATCAAAGCGCGATTTCTGGATCACCAGGCAGGCAGCGGTGACGGCGCTGAAGGACTGCGCCAGCAGCGCCCGCCCCACATAGCCCCCGGCGTGGCGGGCCAGGCCTTTTTGCGCCGGGCCGGCCACGCCGCCGCGGCCGTCGCCGCTGTCGGTGCCCAGGATCACGCCGCCGTGCTGGATGCTGAGGTCGGGGTAGAGCAGCTTGGCGCCCACCGCGCCCACACCCGGGCGCAACGCCTGGCTGACCATCTCGCGCAGCCAGTGGGCGCTGATGATCTCGATGTCGTTGTTCAGCAGCACCAGCAATTGGCCCCGGGCGTGGCCCGCGGCCAGGTTGTTGAGCGCCGAGTAGTTGAAGGGGCTGGGGTCGTGCAGCACGCGCACACCGGGGCGGGCCTCCAGCTCGCGCAGATAGGCCAGCGCGTCGGCCTCGTCGCTGCCGTTGTCGATCACGATCAGCTCGCGGTTCGGGTAGTCGGTGAGCGCATCCAGCGTGCCGATGCACTGCTGCAGCAGGCCGCGCTGGTTGCGGCTGGGGATCAGGATGCTGACCAGCGGCAGCACCGCCGGCAGCGGCCAGTGCACCCGGTAACGGCCCGAGCCCACGGTCTCGACCGTGGCCGTGCTGCCGCCGCGCTGCAGATGCTCTTGCACCGCGCGGCGGCCGGCTTCTTGCGCGTAAGGCTTGGCATCGGCGCCAGCGGCGGTGCTGCCGGCATGCATGCGCCAGTGGTAGAGCACATGCGGGATGTGCACGATCTGGCTGGGCCGCAACTGCTCGGCGAGGCGCAGCACCAGGTCATGGTCCTGCGCGCCTTCGAAGCCCTTGCGCAAGCCGCCGAGGCCGCGCATCAGATCGCTGCGGATGGCCGCCAGGTGGCAGACCATGTTCTGCGCCAGGCACAGGTCGTGGTTCCAGTCGGGCTTGAAGTGGGGGTTCTCGCGGGCGCCGTCGGGGCCCAGCTTGTCTTCGTCGGAATAGATCAAGCCGGCTTCCGGAAAGGCATTGATCGCCTCGGCCACCAGCAGCAGCGCATGCCCGGCCAGCACGTCGTCATGGTCGAGCAGCAGCACCCAGGGGCCGTCGGCCAACGCCAGGGCCGAGTTGCTGGCCTCGCAGATGTGGCCGTTGGTCGGTCGCTGCACCACCCGGATGCGGGCATCAGCGGCCTGCAGCGCGGCCAGCAGCGCGTCCAGCTCGGCGCTGCCCGAGGCGTCGTCGGCAATGCACAGTTGCCAGTGCGGGTAGAGCTGGCCTTGCACCGAGGCCACCGCCGCCTGAAACAAGGCCAGATCAGGCCGCCAGGTGGGCATCAGCACGCTCAAGCGCGGGGTGGCGGGCAGAGCCGCCAGACGCTGGTGCAGCGCGGCGCGCTCGGCCTGGCCCAGGCTGTCGTGACGCAGCACCCAATCAGCATAGGCGGCGCGTTTGCCCGCGCGGCGCTGGCGCAGGCGGCGGCGGTTGAGCGAGCGCAGCGCCTGTTTGACATGCAAGCCGGCGCGGGCCAGCAGCGGCGGCCAGTTGATTGCAGCCATCGATCAGCCCCGGTAGCCCAGCACGCCGGCCACCCGGCCGGCACTGCGCGCGGCGCGGTGGGGGTCCAGCAGCAGCAGGCGCAACAGCGTCTCGGCGACGGCGCCCAGGCCATAGCCAAGACGTTGAGCCGCCGTGGCGCGCCGCCCCAAATGCTTGCGGCGGAAGCGGAACTTGGACTGGATGTGGTGCAGCCCGCGCAGGTATTCAGCCTGCCAGCGCTGCCGTCCGCCCACCGACCCGCGCGACAGGTGCTGCACCTGGGCGGCTGGATCGACCACGATGGGCCCGGCCTGGTCCAGCAGCCGCAGGCACAGGTCTTCGTCTTCGTAATACAGGAAAAAACCCTCGTCGAAGCCCTGCACCCGCTGCAGCGCGCTGCGCCGGATCAGCATCACCGCGCCCGAGGCAAAACCCACGCAGCAAGCGCCACTGGCACCTGGCCCGCGCGAGGCCCAGCCATCGGCCCGCCAGCGGTAGCTGATGTCGATCTCACCGCGCCGGCCCAGCAGCTGTGGCGCCACCATGCTGGCATCGGGCTGGGCATCGGCGCAGCGCACCAGCTGGGCAATCGCGTCGGCGCTGCAGATGCAATCGGGGTTGAGCAGCAGCACGAACTCGGTGGTCGCCGCCTGCCAGCCCAGGTTGTTGGCCGCGCCAAAGCCCAGGTTGCGGGCCTGCTGCAGGATGCGGGCCTGGGGCAGGTGGGCCCGCACCTGGGCCAGGGTGTCGTCGGCGCTGGCGTTGTCGATCACCGTCACGCAGGGCAGGCCCTGCAGGCTGCGGCCCAGGGCCGGCAGGCAATGCGCGCTGTTGTAGGTGACCACCAGCACGGTGACGCGGTGGGCCTCTGCGGGACTGGCTGGCGGCGGCGAGGGCAGGGTCACGGTGGGCCGCTGGGTGGCAATTTGGCAGTTTGGCAGTTTGGGGGCTGCGCTGATAATTCGAAGCCGCCATTTTGCCATCGCCCCATGCACCATCCCCTGCCTGCCGCCGCCGATGTGATCGCGCTGCATGACCGCCTGCTGGCCACACCTGGCTGGCCGGCCAGCCCGCCCGCGCCCGGCCCGGCGCCCTGGGACTGGATCGCCGCCAACCACCGCTGCAACAGCCTGCTTTGGGCCGAAGAAGACCTGGCGCGCCGCACCACCGTGGCCGCAGCCGAGATCGCCGCCAACAAGCGCGCCATCGACGGCTTCAACCAGGCCCGCAACGACGCCACCGAGCGGGTGGACGAGTTGCTGCTGCTGGCGCTGGGCCTGGTCGACGCCGCCTCGGCCCGCAGCGATGCGCCGCTGGCCACCGTGGCATCCGGCGCCCGGCTCAACAGCGAGACCGCCGGCAGCATCATCGACCGCATGTCGATCATGGCGCTGAAGGTGCATGCGATGCGCCAGCAGACCGAGCGTGGCGATGTGGACGCCGCGCACATCGAGGCCAGCCGCATCAAGCTGGCGCGGCTGCAGCAGCAGCGCGGCGATCTGGGCGACTGCCTGGACGCGCTGCTGGCCGATGCGCTCGCCGGGCGGGCCTACTTCAAGGTCTACCGCCAGTTCAAGATGTACAACGATGCGCGCTTCAACCCGGCCCTGGTGGCCGAAGCCCGGGCCGCTGGCTGAGCGCTGCCGCCGCCTCCGACGCCGCCGCGCATGCGCATCCTGATCGTCAAGACCTCGTCGATGGGCGACGTGGTGCATGCGCTGCCAGCGGTCAGTGACATGCTGCGGGCGCTGCCCGGCTTGCAGGTTGATTGGCTGGTGGAGGCAGCGTTTGCGGCCATCCCGGACCTGCACCATGGCGTGGCGGAAGTGCTGCCGATGGCCTGGCGCAAGTGGCGCAAGTCCTTGGGCGACCCGAGAACCCGGGCCGCGATCAGCCTGCTGCGCTACGAGCTGCGGCGTGAGCCCTACGACCTGGTGCTGGACCTGCAAGGCCTGCTCAAGAGCGCGCTGTGGGGCTTGCAGGCGCGTGGGCCGCTGGTGGGCTACGGGCTTGGCAGCATCCGCGAGCCTGCCGCCGCGCTGTTCTACCAGCGTCGCGCCACGGTGCCGCGCGATCTGCAGGCGGTGGCGCGCAACCGCAGGCTGGCTGCGGCCCACCTGGGCTATGCGATGCCCGATACGCCGCCTGACTTCGGCATCACCGCGCCGGTGGGCGGCTGGCAGCTGCCGCCTCGCTGCGCCGCGCTGATCCCCTGCGCCAGCCGGCCCGAGAAGCTGTGGCCCGAGGACCGCTGGATCGCCGTCGGCCAGCGCCTGCAAGCGGCCGACCTGGTGCCGGTGCTGGTCTGGGGCAGCGCCGACGAGCAAGCGCGCGCCCAACGCATCGCCGCCGGCTGCGGCGGTGTGGTGCCGCCCTTTCTGAGCGTGGCCGACACTGCGGCGGTGCTGGGGCAAGTGCGCCAGATCGTCGGCCTGGACACCGGTTTTTCGCACCTGGGGGCAGCGTTTGGCGCGCCCACCATCGGCATCTACTGCGACCACTCCCCCGGCCTGGCCGGCATCACCGGTCCCGGGCCGGTGGCCAGCCTGGGGGGCAGGGGCCAGGTGCCGGGGCTGGATGAGGTGTTGGCAGCGCTGGATCAGCAGCTGCTCGCAGCCGGCTGAGCCATATACTTGCCAATGTAATTGGAGGGTTCCACATGGCTCAGATCACCCTGTACATCGACGACGCCACCCAGACCAAGCTGCGCGAGGCGGCGGCCCAGCGCAAGGTCTCGCAAAGCCAGTTCGTGGCGGATTTGATCCGGCGCGCCACTGTTAACGCTTGGCCGCCTGAGGCGCTGGCGCTGTTCGGTTCGATTCCAGACTTCCCCTTGGCCGAGGAGTTGCGAGCTGGCTTGCCGCCCGACCCTGAGCGAGACATTTGATGGTGTTCGCGCTCGACACCAACATCATCAGTTATGCCATGCGAGAAGAAGGCGGCGTGGCGGACCAGATGCGAAGAGTGGGGCCAGCCAGCTTGGCGGTGCCAGCCGTGGTGGTTTTTGAGGCGCGTTTTGGGCTGCTGCGGGCCGGCCGCATCCGGCAGCTTTCGGCCTTCGAGGCAATGTCGGCCGCGATGCGCCAACTCGACTTCGACGCCGAAGCCGCCGACCACGCGGCCCGTATCCGCTGGCAGTTGGAATCCGCTGGCACCCCCATCGGCCTGGCCGATTTGCTGATCGCCGCCACCGCGCGCCGGCATGGCTGCACGCTGGTCACGCACAACACCCGTGAGTTCTCGCGGGTGCCCGGCTTGTTGCTGGAAGACTGGTACTGACCTGACGCCGGCTTAGCCTCGCGCCCGCGCCGCCTCGCTCACCAGCGCCCGCGCCGCCTCGCTCACCAAGGTCGGCCCCCGGTAGATCAGACCGGTGTAGATCTGCACCAGATCAGCCCCCGCCGCCCGCTTGGCGCGCGCATCGGCGCCGCTCATCACGCCGCCCACGCCGATGATGGGATAGCCGGCCCCCAGCTCGGCGCGCAGCCTCTTGATCACCCGGTTGCTGGCCTCGAACAGCGGCCGGCCGCTCAGGCCGCCTGCCTCGTCGGCATGGGCCAGGCCCTGCACCGCGTCGCGGCGGATGGTGGTGTTGGTGGCGATCACGCCGTCGATGCCATGTTGCTTGAGCGTGGCCGCGATCAGCCGGATCTGCGCGTCATCCAGGTCGGGCGCGATCTTG
>JANLZT010000052.1:0-4880 GCA_031366465.1 Betaproteobacteria bacterium
TCACCCATCCAGCCGGTGACAAACGGAATCAGCGACAACCAGAACAAGAGGTGCATGTTGGCCCAGAGAACCTTGCCGCTAATCTGTTCGGTCGCAGCCATCAGGTGATGGTGATTGTTCCAATAAATGCCAATGAACACGAAGCTTAGGATATAGCTCAGGAACACCGGCCACAAAGCCAGCAAGGCCTCATAGTCCGGGTCACGTGGTACCCTCAGCTCCAAGACCATGATGGTGATGATGATGGCGATCACGCCATCGCTGAAGGCCTCCAGCCGGGTCTTGCCCATGGGTGCTCCTGATTGTTTGCCGAGCTGCCGGCTGGCTGCCGGCCCGTCACGCAAATGACTATAGCGACCGGTGACAATCCGCCCATGACCTCGCTGCTCGTGATCCGCCATGGTGAAACCGACTGGAACCGCCAGCACCGCTTCCAGGGCCAGATCGACGTGCCGCTGAATGCGCTGGGCCTGGAGCAGGCGCGCCGGCTGGGCCTGCGCCTGGCGGGTGAGCCCATCGATTGCATGGTGGTCAGCGACCTGGGCCGCGCCCAACAAACCGCGCAGGCGCTGGCCGGCCCGCATGGCCTGGCACTGCAGACCGAGCCGCTGTGGCGCGAGCAGGCCTTTGGCCTGCTGGAGGGCCTGGATGTGCCCACCATCAAGCGCCAGCATGCCGACCTGTGGGCCCGCTGGACCCGCCATGACGCCGACTACGCGCTGCCGCAGGGCGGCGAGAGCAACCTGGCCTTCCACGCCCGGGTGATGCAGGCGCTGCAGGTGCTGGTGGCGGCGCATGCCGGCGCGCGCATCGCGGTGGTCACCCATGGCGGGGTGCTCGACATGCTGTGGCGCAACGTGCACGGGCTGTCGCTGTCGGGCCCGCGCGACTGCGAGATCCCCAACACCGGCATCAACCGCCTGCGCTGGGCCGATGGCCGGCTGCAAGTCGAGCAATGGGCCGACGCCGCCCACCTGGACGGCCTGCCAGCCCAGCCCAGCACCGCGCAGACCCGGTCGCCCGACACGGTGTGAGCCGCAAGGCCGGCCGCGCTGCCCCGACATGACCGGCCTTGCCGGTCAGCGGGCGATCCGCTAAAGTACTTTAGACCTAAAGTATGTAGCCGGCCCACCCCGGGCTGGCTTGACCGCGCGGCCAGCGCTGGAGCCCCATGAACATCGTCTGCATTGGCGGCGGCCCCGCCGGCCTGTACTTTGGGCTGTTGATGAAAAAGCGCCACCCAGCCCACCAGGTCACGGTGGTGGAGCGCAACAAGCCCTACGACACCTTCGGCTGGGGCGTGGTGTTCTCCGACGCCACCATGGACAACATGCGCCAGTGGGATAGCGCCAGCGCAGCCGAGATCGAGCAGGCCTTCAACCACTGGGACGACATCGAGCTGCACTTCAAAGGCGAGGTGCTGCGCTCGGGCGGCCACGGCTTTGTCGGCATCGGCCGCAAGAGGCTGCTCAACATCCTGCAGGTGCGTTGCGAGGCGCTGGGGGTGGCGCTGGTGTTCGAGTGCGATGCGCAGTCGGATCGGGACTACCCCGAGGCCGACCTGGTGATCGCTGCCGACGGCGTCAACTCGCGCATCCGCAGCCGCTATGAGGCGGTGTTCCAGCCCGACATCGTCAGCCGACCCAACCGCTACATCTGGCTGGGCACCAGCAAGCTGTTCGATGCCTTCACCTTCCTGTTCGAGAAGACCGCGCATGGCTGGTTTGCCGCCCACATCTACCAGTTTGACGCCAGCACCACCACCTTCATCGTCGAGTGCCCCGAGGCCGTGTGGCGGGCCCACGGCCTGGACCAGGCCGACACCGCAGCGTCCATCGGCTTCTGCGAGGCCTTGTTTGCCAAGAGTCTGCAAGGCGCGCCGCTGATGAGCAATGCCCGCCACCAGCGCGGGTCGGCCTGGCTCAATTTCCAGCGCGTCAAATGTGCGCAGTGGTGGCACTTCAATGGCCGCGCCCATGTGGTGTTGATGGGCGACGCGGTGCACACCGCGCACTTTGCGATCGGCTCAGGCACCAAGCTGGCCATCGAGGATGCGATCGAGCTGGCGCGCCTGTTCGACCAGCAGGGCCACGATGCGGCGCAGATCCCCACGGTGCTGCAGCACTACCAGGCCGCCCGCAGCATTGACGTGCTGCGGCTGCAGAACGCGGCCTGGAACGCGATGGAGTGGTTCGAGGTGTGCGGCACGCGCTATTGCGACCAGTTGCCGCCGCCGCAGTTCATGTACTCGATGCTCACCCGCAGCCAGCGCATCAGCCACGAGAACCTGCGCCTGCGCGACGCCGCCTGGCTGGGCGGCTTCGAGCGCTGGTTTGCACGGGCCGCCGGCATGCGGCTGACCGAGGCCCAGGCCGCGCCGCCGCCGATGTTCACGCCCTACACGGTGCGCGGGCTGACGCTGAAGAACCGGGTGATCGTCTCGCCGATGGCCCAGTACTCGGCCGTCGATGGCGTGCCCGGCGACTACCACCTGGTGCACCTGGGCGCCCGGGCGATGGGCGGCGCGGCGCTGGTGTTTGCCGAGATGACTTGCGTCAGCGCCGACGCCCGCATCACGCCCGGCTGCCCGGGCCTGTACAACCAGGCGCAAACCCAGGCCTGGCGCCGCATCGTCGATTGGGTGCATGGCCACAGCGACGCCAAGTTCGGCATGCAGCTGGGTCATGCCGGCGCCAAGGCGTCCACCCGGGTGGCCTGGGACGGCAGCGACCAGCCGCTGGCCGACGGCAACTGGCCCATCGTCTCGGCCTCGCCTCAACAGTACCTGGCCGGCATCAGCCAGACCGCCAGCCCCATGACCGAGGCGCAGATGGCCGAGGTGCTGGCGCAGTTTGTGGCCAGCACGCGGGCCGCCGCCGAGATTGGCGTGGACTGGCTGGAGCTGCACTGCGCCCATGGCTATTTGCTCTCAAGCTTCATCTCACCGCTGACCAACCAGCGCCGCGATGCCCATGGCGGCAGCCTGCAAAACCGCCTGCGCTACCCGCTGGCGGTGTTTGAGGCCATGCGCGCGGCCTGGCCGGCCGAGCGGCCGATGTCGGTGCGCATCTCGGCCCACGATTGGGTGGACGGCGGCATCACGCCGGCTGACGCGGTGCAGGTCGCGCTGGCCTTCAAGGCGGCGGGTGCCGACATGATCGATTGCTCGTCGGGCCAGGTCAGCAAGCGGGAGCGTCCGGTCTATGGCCGGATGTTCCAGACCCCGTTTGCCGACCGCATCCGCCAAGAGGCCGGCATCGCCACCATCGCGGTGGGCGCGATCAGCGAGGCCGACCATGTCAACAGCATCATCGCCGCCGGCCGGGCTGATTTGTGCGCCGTGGCCCGCCCGCACCTGGCCAACCCGGCCTGGACCCTGACCGAAGCCGCCCGCATCGGCTACACCGGGCTGGCCTGGCCGCAGCCCTACCGCGCGGGCAAGCAGCAGTTGGAGGCCCACTTCCAGCGCGAGCGGGCGCAGGCGGCTGCGGCGGCCTTGTCGCCAGCCCGTGCGGCCGAGGCCTGATCGCATGAGCGCGCCGGGCCGCTCCCAAGCGCGAATCCCACAGCGCGCAGCGCGGAGGGTAGTCCAGTGAGCCCGCCAGCCCCCGCTGCCAGCACGCTGCCCAGCCTTGGCCTGGGCCATGAAGCCCGCGCGGTGGGGGCCGACCACGCCGCACTCAAGCTCTGGCTGCGTCTGCTGGCCTGCACCACGCAGGTGGAGGACGAGATCCGGCGCCGGCTGCGCCAGCGTTTTGGCATCTCGCTGCCGCGCTTTGACTACCTGGCCCAGCTCTACCGCTGGCCCGACGGCCTGACGATGAAGGATTTGTCGCGCTGCCTGATGGTGACCGGCGGCAACATCACCGGCCTGACCGACGAGCTGGCGCGTGAAGGCCTGGTGCAGCGTGAGCCCAGCGCCACCGACCGCCGCAGCACCATCGTGCGGCTGACGCCCCAGGGCCGCGACGGCTTCGAGGCCATGGCGCAAGAGCATGAGCAATGGATTCTGGAACTCTTCGGTGGGCTGGCCAGCGCCGACCTCCTGCAACTGCACCAAAGCCTGGGCGCGCTGCGCAGCCAGATATCGCGCACGCAAGTTGCGCCAGCGCCTTTCACCCTTCGCCAAGACCTGACACCGGAGCCCCCGTGATGAACCCAGCCGCTGACCGCATCGACCCCGCCCTGCTGGCCGGCAACCGCCAGGCGCTGGCCGGCTTTCAGGCCGCTCACTTCGAGTGGCAGGTGGCGGCCGGCGTGGCCACCCTGACCTTGAACCGGCCCGAGCGCAAGAACCCGCTGACGTTTGAGTCGTATGCCGAGCTGCGCGACCTGTTCGGCCGGCTGCGCCAGGCCAGCGATGTGCACGCGGTGGTGCTGGTCGGCGCGGGTGGCAACTTCTGCTCGGGCGGCGATGTGCACGAGATCATCGGCCCGCTGCTGCAACTGCGCGCGCCTGAGCTGCTGATGTTCACCCGCATGACCGGTGACCTGGTCAAGGCCATGCGGGTCTGCCCGCAGCCCATCATCGCCGCCATCGACGGCGTCTGTGCCGGTGCCGGCGCGATCCTGGCGATGGCCTCGGACCTGCGCCTGGGCACCGCGCGCAGCAAGACCGCCTTCTTGTTCAACCGGGTCGGCCTGGCCGGCTGCGACATGGGCGCCTGCGCGATGCTGCCGCGCATCGTCGGCCAGGGTCGCGCCAGTGAGCTGCTCTACACCGGCCGATCAATGGGCGGCGCGGAGGGCGAACGCTGGGGGTTTTTCAACCGCCTGTGCGCACCCGAGGCCCTGCTGGCCGAGGCCCAGGCCCTGGGCACTGAGCTGGCCGCCGGCCCCAGCTTTGCCAACGGCATCACCAAGACCATGCTGCACCAGGA
>JANLZT010000617.1:0-3958 GCA_031366465.1 Betaproteobacteria bacterium
CGCCGGCCGGGCTCGATCTGGAGCGCCATCAACCTCGCCAAGGTGCAGCTGCTGCTGGCCCAGGGCCGGATGCAGCCGGCCGGGCTGCAGGCCTATGCCGGGCGGCTGGCGCACAAGTCGGCCATCTACGCCTACGAGCAGGCGCAGGATGCGACGCTCAGCGCCGCCGAGACCGCGCAGTTTCAGCGCGATCCAGCCGCCTGGGCCTATTTCGAAGCCTGCCCGCCCAGCTACCGCAGGCCGGTGCTGCACCGCATCGTCACGGCCAAGCAGGCCGCCACCCGGGCGCGCCGGCTGCAGCAGTTGATCGACGCCTGCGCCCGGCGGCAGCGCCTGCTCAGGTAAGCAGCACCATGGCAGCCGCCCGGGTGCTGCCCGCTGCGACCACGGCGGCCTGTCGTATGCTGGCCGCCCCTCGCCCTGCCACTGCCGAGAACTGCCATGCCCGCCATCAGCCGCTACCCCATCCCCGACCTGCAAGACCTGCCCGAGGACCTGCGCGAGCGCATCCTGGCGGTGCAGGACAAGGCCGGCTTTGTGCCGAATGTGTTCCTGGCGCTGGCGCACCGGCCGGCCGAGTGGCGGGCCTTCATGGCCTACCACGATGCTTTGTTGGTCAAGGACAGCGGCAGCCTCACCAAGGGCGAGCGCGAGATGATCATCGTCGCCACCTCGGCTGCCAACCAGTGCCTGTATTGCGTGGTGGCGCATGGCGCGATCCTGCGCATCTACGAGAAAAAACCGCTGATCGCCGACCAGTTGGCCACCAACTACCGCAAGGCCGACATCACGTCGCGCCAGCGCGCGATGCTGGACTTTGCGATGAAGGTCTGCCTGCACTCGCACGAGGTGGACGAGGCCGACTACGCCACGCTGCGCGGCCATGGTTTCGATGACGAGGACATCTGGGACATCGCCGCCATCACCGCCTTCTTTGGCCTGTCCAACCGCCTGGCCAATGTGACCGGCATGCGGCCAAATGACGAGTTCTTCCTGATGGGGCGGCTGCCCAAGGCACTCAAGCCATGATCGAAGGCGATGCGGGCCGAGCGCCGGGCCGCTCCCAAGCCGGCCCGCATCCCCATGGGGGATCGACCAGCGTACCCGTTGGTCGAGGGGCTGCCAGGAACCCGGCCGGGCTGTCGCCGGTGATCGCCGGTGCCTGGCGCCTGGCCGAGTGGCAGTGGACGCCGCAGCAGCGGCTGGCCTGGATCGAGGCCAACCTCGACATCGGCGTCAGCAGCTTCGACCATGCCGACATCTACGGCGGCTACAGCGTCGAGGCGCTGTTTGGCGAAGCGCTGGCACTGCGCCCGGCATTGCGCGCCCGCATGCAATTGGTCAGCAAATGCGGCATCAAGCTGGTGACACCAGCCCGGCCCGGCGGATTTGGGCAAACGCAGGTCAAACACTACGACAGCTCGGCCGGGCATGTGCGGGCCTCGGTCCTGCAATCGCTGCAGGCGCTGCGCACCGATCACCTGGACCTGCTGCTGATCCACCGGCCCGATGCGCTGACCGATTTCGATGAACTGGCCGAGACCTTCGAGACCCTGCGCGGCGAGGGCAAGGTGCGTTGTTTTGGCGTCAGCAACTTTGCGGCTCATCAATTGGCGCCGCTGCACCGGCGTATCGCCCTGGCCACCCACCAGATCGAGCTGTCGCCGCTGCACCTGGACGCGCTGCACGACGGCGTGCTCGACCAGTGCCAGGACCTGGGCCTGCGGCCGATGATCTGGTCGCCCTTGGCCGGCGGCCGCCTGTTCACTGCCGACGACGAGCGCGCCCAACGCGTGCGCCAGACCCTGCAGGCAATGGCCGATGAGTTGGGCATCAGCATCACCACCCTGGTGATTGCCTGGCTGCAGCGCCACCCCAGCCAGCCCCTGCCGATCCTGGGTTCGCGCCGCATCGAAGTGGCGCGCGAGGCGATGGCCGCCTGCGCGTTGCGCCTGGACGCCCAGCAGTGGTGGCGCATCTGGACCGCTGCGGCCGGCCACGAGGTGGCCTGATCAAAGGCCCGGCCAGAGCCGTTGCGCGGGCCGCCGGTCAGCGCGCCGCCGCCAGCTTCTCGAACTCGTCCATCAGCCGGTTCATGCGCGCCATCAGCGCCAGGTAGGGGCCGGGCTGGGCCAGGTCAACCCCGGCCTGCTTGTACAGCGTGTAGGGCTGGTCCGACCCACCGGCCTTGAGCAGCCGGATCAGGCGGTCGCGGGCCGGCGCACCCTCTTTGGCAATCGCCTCGCTGAACTGCGCCGCGCCGACCATCGAGGTGGCGTATTGCCAGACGTAGTAGCCGCGATAGAAGTGGCCGATGTAGATCCACTCGACGCAATAGGCGGGATCGACCGTCATCACGCCCTGGGCCTCACCGTAGTAGCGCTTGGCGATGCCGCAATAGAGCTGGGACAGGCGCTTGCCCGACAGCGGGCGCCCGGCCTCGACCTCCTCATGCATCGCCAGTTGGAACTCGGCAAACATCACCTGGCGGAAGAAGGTGGTGCGCACAGATTCGAGCGCTGCCGCGATGAAGTACATCTTCTCGGCCGGCGTCTTGGCATGGGCCACCATGTGGTCCGACAGCAGCATCTCGTTGCCTATCGACGCTGACTCGGCAATGAAGGTCGAGTAGTCGGATTTCTCGAAGGGCTGGTTGGCCTTGGTCAGCAGGGTGTGCACCGCATGGCCCCACTCGTGGGCGACGGTTGAGAGCGATTCGAAGTCATCGTTGTGGTTGAGCAGCACATAGGGGTGGACGTCGTAGGCATAACCGGCCATGTAGCCGCCCGAGGCCTAGCCCGGGCGCGGATGGCTGTCCATCCAGTTGGCCGCGAAACCCTGCTTGAGCAGCCCCAGGTACTCGTCGCCCAGCGGCGCCAGCGCCTGCAGCGTGATCGCCTTGCTGCGCTCGATGTCGTAGGCCTCGGTGCTGGCCGGCGGCACCAGTGGCGGGTAGTTGTCGTAATAGGCCAGGCCGTCAGTGATGCCCAGCATCTTCTGGCGCAGCCGCAGGTAGCGGTGCAGCGTGGGCAGGCCGGCGTTGGCCTGGGCCACCAGGGTGCGGTAGACCGCAGGCGGCATGTCGTTGGCAAACAGCGAGGCCTCCAGCGCACCGTCAAAGCGACGCGCCCGGGCCGTGAAGACATCGCCCTGCACCTGTGCCGCCAGGTTGGCGCCGAAAGTGCCCTCGAACTTCTGCCAGCCGCCAAAGTAAGCGTCGAAGATCGCCTTGCGGTCGGCGCGCACGGGTGAGCGGCGGCTCAGCTCGTAGGCATCGGTGGTCAAGGTCAGCGACTTGCCGGTGCTCAGCGTGACTTGCGGCCGCGGCAGCTCGGCCTCGGAGAGTTGCTGGAAAACATTGTTCGGCTGCGCCAGCACGATGCCGCTGGCCGCCAGCAGCGCTTCGCCCTCGGCGCTGAGGGTGTGCGGCAGGTTGCGCAGCAGCTCGGCAAGGTAGAAATCGAAGCGGGCCTTGAGCGCTGGCTCGGCGGCGATCCAGCCGCGCACCTTCTCGTCGCCCAGCGCCTGCACCGCCGGGGCCACCCAGGATGTCTTCTCGTCGAGCAGCGCCAGCAAGGCCTGGGCCTGCGAGCGCCGCTCCTGCGCCGGGGCGTCGCGCAAATCCTCGTCGCCCTGCAAGAAGGCATAGGCCGCCAGGCGGGCGCTGACCTGCTGGGCGTCGCTGATGGCAGCCAGCGCCCGCAGCAGCGCGGCGGCATTGGCGCCCAGCATCGGCTGCAGGCCGGCCAGCGCCAGGATGCGCTCGCGGGTCACGCCGTAGGCGCTGTCCCAGGCCGCTGGCGTGGGGTAGAGATCGCGCAAATCCCAGCGCTGCGCGCCGGGCGCATCGGCGGCGGTGGCAACGCCGATCTGGCAGACCAGGGTGGCCGCGCACAGGGCGCGCAGCAACAAACGGCAGGCGTGGTTCATGGCGATGGGCGGCGCAGCGAGGCGCGGT
>JANLZT010000117.1:0-2317 GCA_031366465.1 Betaproteobacteria bacterium
CACGCCCCGGGTGCGCGAGGTGGGGCTGGAGATGGGCCTGCTGCCCAGCCTGTTCGGTGCCGAGGGCGACGACTGGCAGCGCCAACGCCGGATGGTGATGGCCAGCTTCGACCCCGGCCATGTCAAGCGCTACTTTCCGGCCCTGGTGGGGGTGGCCGACCGCCTGGCCGGCCGCTGGACCAAGGCCGCGCAAGCCGGCACTGAGATCGACCTGCAGGCCGACCTGATGCGCTACACCGTCGACACCATCGCCGGCCTGGCCTTTGGCAGCGCCGTCAACACGCTCGAGAGCGACGGCGATGTGATCCAGCAGCACCTGGACAAGATCTTCCCGGCGCTGCAAAGGCGGATGTTTGCCTTGGTGCCCACCTGGCGCCTGGTACGCAGCGCAGCTGACAAGCGCCTGGCCCACAGCGTGGCCGAGGTGCGTGCTGCGGTGGACGGCTTTGTGGCCCAGGCCCGGGCCCGCTTGCTGGCCGACCCCGGCCTGCTTGAGAAGCCGCGCAACCTGCTGGAGGCGATGCTGGCCGCCGCCGACCAGCCCGGCAGCGGCATCAACGACGACAACGTCGCCGGCAATGTGTTTGGCATGCTGCTGGCCGGTGAGGACACCACCGCCAACACCCTGGCCTGGATGATCCATCTGCTGTGGCGCAACCCGCTGGCGCTGGCCCGCGCCACCGAGGAGGTGCGGCGGGTGCTGGGCGATGGCAGCGGCGGCAGCGGCAGCGCCATCACGCTGGCGCAGATGGACAAGCTCGACTTTGTGGAGGCCTGCGCGTCCGAGACCATGCGGCTCAAGCCGGTGGCGCCGATCAACAGCGTGCAGGCACTGCGCGACACGGTGGTGGGCGATGTGCAGGTGCGCGCCGGCATGCTGGTGATGTGCCTGACCCGCCGCGACAGCGTGGCCGACCGCCATGTGGCCCAGGCCGACCAGTTCCAGCCCGAGCGCTGGCTGCCGGGCGCCACCGGAACAGCGGCCCAGATGTCGGCCGGTGCCCGGCGCACCTCGATGCCCTTTGGTGCCGGCCCGCGCATCTGCCCGGGCCGCTACCTGGCGCTGCTGGAGATGAAGGTGGCCATCGCCACCCTGCTCAACCGTTTCGAGGTCGACAGCGTGCACACCGCTGACGGCCTGGCCCCCGTCGAGCGCCTGGCCTTCACGATGACGCCGGTGGGGCTGCGCTTGCGGCTGCGGCTGCGGGCGCCGACCCGCCCGGGGCCGCTGCCGGCGGGATGAGGCTGCCGGGCCTGGCCGGGCCGCCAGCGACAATCCGCCCATGGCCCTGCTCTCTCTTTCCAACGCCCACCTCGCTTACGGCCATGTGGCCCTGCTCGATGCCACCGGTTTTTCGCTCGACCGCGGTGAACGCCTGGGCCTGATCGGCCGCAACGGCGCGGGCAAGAGTTCGATGCTCAAGGTGCTGGCCGGGCTGGAAAAGTTGGACGACGGCCTGCTGCAGCTCACCCAGGGCCTGCGCATCTGCTATGTGCCGCAAGAGCCCGCTTTCGAGCCCGGCCACAGCGTGTTCGACGCGGTGGCCGAGGGCGTGGCCGAGGCCCGCGAAGTGCGGAGTGCCTACGAGGCCCACGAAGACGGGGTTGATCTGGACGCGCTGCAGACCCGCATCGAGGCGCTGGACGCCTGGACCTGGGAGCAGCGGGTGGACACCACCCTGGCGCAATTGCACCTGGACGGCAACCGCGACATCGGTGAGCTGTCAGGCGGCATGAAAAAGCGGGTGGCGCTGGCCCAAGCCCTGGTGGCGGTGCCCGATGTGCTGCTGCTGGACGAGCCCACCAACCACCTCGATCTCGATTCCATCGCCTGGCTGGAGGAGCTGCTGCGCGGCTTCAAGGGCAGTGTGATGCTCATCACCCACGACCGCGCCTTTCTCGACGGCGTGGCCACCCGCATTCTTGAGCTGGACCGCGGCCTGCTGCGCAGCTACCCCGGGGCTTTTAGCACCTACGAGGCCACCAAGGCCCGCGAGCTGGAGGACGAGGCCCTGGCCAGCGCGCGCGCCGACAAACTGCTGGCGCAGGAAGAGGTGTGGATCCGCAAGGGCGTCGAGGCCCGCCGCACCCGCAGCGTGGCCCGCATCCAGCGCCTGGAGGTGCTGCGCAGCCAGCGCGAGAAGCGGCGCGACTCACTCGGCCAGGTGCGGCTGGAAGTCGACACCGGGGTGGCCAGCGGCAAGATCGTGGCGGCGTTGAAGGACGTGACGATGCGGTTCGGCGACAAGCTGATCGTCAAGGATTTCTCCGCCACCATCCTGCGCGGCGACAAGGTCGGCCTGATCGGCCCGAATGG
>JANLZT010000118.1:0-4690 GCA_031366465.1 Betaproteobacteria bacterium
GATGGTCACCGACGGCACCGGCTTTGCCTGCCAGGTGGGCCCGGCCCAGGTGCTGTGCCTGCACGGCAACGAGGTCGACAGCTGGAACGTCACCGACTTTGAGCGCCTGCGCCGCATCGGCCGCGATCTGCAATCCGGCCAACCCGCCGCGCCCTGGACCCCCAATGCCGGCTCGCAACTGGTGGTCGAAGTGATGAACCAGGTCAAGGCCCGCTACCCCTTTGTCGATCTGCTCAAGCCCGAGACCGAGGCCGTGGTGCCGATCCTGGCGGCCCTCAACCCGCAACTGCTGGGCCGGCTGCAAGAGCTGACCGGCATCGCCCGGCGCAAGGCGGTGGATGCGGTGCGCATGCAGGCGGGCTTTCTCGATGCCGATGCGCCGGCCGCTGCAAGCGCTGCGCGGCCGCCGCCCGGCGACCCGTGGGCGCGGCCGCCGCCAGGCGCCCATGCAGCCCATGCAAGCACCCTGCTGGCCCGTGCCGACCTGGCCTGGCAGCAGGGCATCGACCCGATGAGCCTGCTGCGCGGCAGCCCCGGTGAGCAATTGGGCGTCTGGGGCGCCACCTGGGACTGGCTGACCGGCAAGCCCCGCCACGAGGTGCTGCGCGAGGCCCTGGAGTTCATCGACAAGGACCAGAGCTTCGATCCCGGTGCGCCCGACGCCACCTTCAAGGCCTTCGACAGCCTGGTGGCCCCCGAGGTCGATTGGGTGATCACCGGCCACACCCACCTGGAGCGCTCGCTGCGGCGCCAGCGCGGCAGCGGCCACTACTTCAACAGCGGCACCTGGGCCACGCTGATGCAGATCACGCCCGCCGTGCGCCAAGACGCCGCGCGCTTTGCCCGGCTGTTTGCGCTGCTCGACGGCGGCACGGTGCCGGCCCTGCGCCAGGCCGAGCCCGGCCTGGTGCTGGCCCGGCGCACGGTGGTCAGCATCTACCGCGACGCGCCCGACCGCAGCCGGGCCGAGTTGCGCCATGTGCTGACCCAGGCCGGTGTGACACGGGCCGACAGCGTCGCGGGCACGGCGCGTGTGATCGGCCCGAGTTTCAGCCCCAACCTCGGCCCCACGGTCAGCCCCACCCCCGCAGCGAAGGCCTGAGCCATGCGCACCATCACACTCGAGTTGCTGCGCCACGGCCCGGCCCACAACCAGTTGCTGTCGCCGCTGACGCCCTACCTGGCGCTGTGCGAGAACCACCAGGCGGTCACGCTGCAGGTCAAGCTGGAGCACCGCACGCTGCTTCACCAACTGCGCGCACTCAGCTACCGGCTGGGTGACGAAGCCCGCCAGCACCAGGTGGCCGACAGCGCTGGCTTCCTGGCCACGCTGCTGGCAGCGGTGCCCGGGCTGGCGGCCGAGCTGAACCGCCAGGCCGGGGCCGCCGACGATAAAAACAATCCCGGCGGCGCCCCGCTGCACCTGCGCCTGGTGCTCTCGGCCAGTGAACTGGCATTGCTGCCCTTTGAGCTGGCGCTGGCGCCCGCCACCTGGCCGGGTGCCGGCCAGCCGCTGCTGCTGCAGCCGCAGCAGCCGGTCTGCATCACCCGCGAGACCCGGCGCATGGCCGGCCCGGCGCCGCGCTGGCCCCGGCAGACCCGGCTGCTGCTGGTGGTGGCCTCACCCGCCGGCCTGCCGCCGGTGCCCGACTTGGCCCACGCGGTGGCGCTGCGCGGCTGCCTGGCGCCGTGGATCAGCGACACCGCCTCACTCGGCCAGCACCTCACCGTCATCACGCAAGCCTCGCTGCTGGCGGTGCAGCAGGCCTGCGCCCAGACCGACTTCAGCCATGTCCACATCCTGGCCCATGGCGGTGAGCGCAGCGAGGGCCCGGACACCCGCTACGGCCTGCTGCTGCACGACCCGCACGACCCGGATGGGCCGGCCGACATCGTCAGCGGTGAGCGGCTGGCCTCAGCCTTGCGCCCGGTGCGCCAGGCCGCCAGCATGGATGCCCTGCCCGGTGCGGCGGGCTGCCCGGCGGTGGTCACGCTGGCCAGTTGCAACAGCGGCGCGGTGGGCGGCGTCACCAGCGTGGGTGCCAGCATCGCCCACGCGCTGCACCAGGCCGGCATCCCGGTGGTGATCGCCAGCCAGTTCCCGCTGTCGTTTGGCGGGTCGGTGCGGATGGTGCAAGCGCTCTACGACGGCCTGCTGTGGGGCGACGACCCGCGCAGCCTGCTGATCGGCCTGCGCCGCCAGCTGCATGCCGAGTTCCCCGACACCAGCGATTGGGCCAGCCTGACCGCCTATGCCGCACTGCCCGTTGATTTTGAAGCGCAGTTGGCCGAGGCCCAGATCCGGCGGGCGATGGACGCCATCAACCTGGGCATGGATGCGGCCGAGTCGGCCTTGGCGGCGGCTGGGTTGGCGGGTGAGTTGGTGGTCAACGGCCTGCCGGCCGCCCTGGCCCGGGTGCAGCAAGCCCGGCGCCGGCTGGAGGCGCTGCCGGCCCGTGCACCGGGCCAGCACCTGCGGGTGCTCAAGCTGCTGGCCAGCACCGCCAAGCGCGAGGCCGAGCTCAGCCATGCCCAGGCCCAGGCCCAAGACGCCAACACCGGCCAAACCCATCTTGATGCGATGTGGCGCGCGCTGGCCCAGGCGCGCGGCCTCTACTTCGACTGCTGGCACCAGGAGCGCACGCCCTACTTCACCACCCAGTATTTGTCGCTGGGGGTGGCGCTGCAGCTCGGCGGCCAGCGCGTGGCCGGCCAGCAGCAGCCCGGGCGCGACCCGGCAGCACTCTGGACCCTGGCCGAGGTGCAGGCCCAACACGACCTGGCCCAGGCCAGCCCGCAAGAAAAGGTCTGGGCCCTGGGCACCCTGATCGAGCTCTACCTGCTGGCGCCGGCCCTGCCCGGGGTGGCCGAGCGGCTGCCCGACTGGCCGCAGCGCGCCCTGCTGCACACCGACCGGCTGCTGGACGCCGCAGCCGGCGATGCCTTCGAGCTGCTCAGCACCCGCCGCCAGATCGCCCGCTACCTCGATTGGTATGCCCGGCTGGCCAGCGTGCCACCCGCTTGGCTGCCCGCCCTGCTGGCCACCGCGCAGGCCATCGTCGACAGGCTGCCCAAGCTGGCCTCGGCCGACTGGGACTACGCCACAAGCTGAGCGCACGGCGCGGCAGGCGCCCCGCCCCAAGCTACCCAAGCCACCCGCGCCGCCCGGTGATGCCGGACGGGCCCGGCGCCCGCCAACTGCCAACTCCGTCAAGTCGGCGGGTTTTACAGATTTCGCCGATTACGCGCGACTGACCCGTCCCCGGCCCCGGTGCGCCCCCTGTTTGCGGGCGCCAACTCCTCACGGTGACCGGCGCCAAGCTGTTGTTGCAACAGAGTGTTTCAGGCTCTTGCCAAATCGCCCGCGCTGCGCTAGCGGCGAGCTGGCATGGCGCGTGCAATCAGGGTCCATCACAGGCCCTGAGGCCGAGCCCGCCAGACCGGGGTTCAGCCCGGGGCCGAAGCCCCCTGCAACCCTGATCCGAGACCTCCACACCATGCGCCAATTCACCCTCACCGCCCTCGTCCTGGCCGCCGCTGCCAGCCTGTGCAGCACCGCGTCGGCCAACGGCGTCACCTACACCCTGGCCGATGTGCTGCCGCAGACCACCGGCTACACCGAAAACAACGTCGGCCAGACCTACAGCGGCGACGGCTTTGTCGGGGTCTACGACTTCAACCAGTTTGGCCACCTGATGGGCCTGGAGGGCAGCTTCTCCAAGACCAATATCCAGGTCGGCATCGGCGCGCTGGCCGGCGCCAACATCAACGCCGCCACCTTGACCTTCAAGGTGCTGGAGCACTTTGGCAACGGCACGGTGTCGATCGACGGCTATGCCGGCAACGGCGCGCTGGGCTGGGGCATGTCGGCGCCCAACGGGGCCTACGGCTCGGCCGGCGGCGCCTTGGTCGCCGGTGACAACCAGAGCTACGACCTGACCGCGGTGGTGCAGGCCGCCGCCAACGCCGGTGAAGACTGGCTGGGCCTGTTCATGCAGAACAGCGACCCCAGCAGCTGGACCTACACCTACACCGGCTTTGGCTACAGCGCCGACCGCGCCGAGATGCGCCTGACGGTGGACTTCAACGCCAACCGGGTGCCCGAGCCGGGCTCGATGGCGCTGGCCGGCCTGGCGCTGATGGGCTTGGCGCTGCCGGCGCTGCGCCGCCGCCAGCGCGTTTGAGGCCCCGATGGCGCGGTGGCCTGCAAGCGCCGGCCGCTGCGTCGGCGGGCCGGCCGGCCCCGGCCGGCGGCTGCTTTGACGGCCCTGCCGGCCTTCAAACCTTGGCCGGCACCAACGCCAGCCGCAGCGCCGCCGCGCAGCAGGCCATCGCCGCCCACTGCACCGGCCCCAGTGGCTCGGCGTGGATCAAGGCGCCGGCCACCATCGCCACCACCGGCACCATGATCGACGACAGCCCGGCCACCGTGGTGGGCAGCAGGCCGACGATGGTGAACCAGGCGGCGTTGCCTATCGACATCGGCACCAGCGTGATGTAGGTGATCACCGCAATGCTGGTCCACGACGGCATGAACCAGTGGCCGTCGCCCAGCACCAGCGCGCCGATGCCGGTGGGCACGGCGGTGATCAGCAACTGCCAGCCGGTGAGCACCAGCGCCGGCACCGCCACCCGGCCGCGCTTCAAGACCATGGTGCCCACCGCCCAGCCCAGCCCGGCCAGCAGGCCC
>JANLZT010000167.1:0-3044 GCA_031366465.1 Betaproteobacteria bacterium
GAAAACCTGGCCGTGGGCCGCCAGCCGCCCCGCCATTGGCCCGATGGCAGCCCCGCGCCGCTGTGGACACCCGAGGCGCTGTTCAAGCTCTTCCCCAACCTGGGCGAGATGCCGCAGCGCCCGGGCGGGCGCATGAGCGGCGGCGAGCAGCAGATGCTCACCGTCGCCCGCACGCTGATGGGCAACCCCTTGGTGCTGCTGCTCGACGAGCCCAGCGAGGGCGTGGCGCCCTTGATCGTCGAGCAAATGGCGATGATGATTCTGGCGCTCAAGGCGCAAGGCGTGAGCATCCTGCTGTGCGAGCAGAACCTGCACTTCGCCGAGCTGGTCTGCGACCGCGCCTACGTGCTGGAAAAAGGCCAGATCCGGCACCACAGCAGCATGGCCGAGCTGGCCGCCAATGACGCCGTGCGGCGCGCCTATCTGTCCCTGTGAGCGTTCTTCCCAACCCTGCTTTCCCCCCTTGAAGGAGCCTGTGATGAAGCTGCAAAAACGCCGTGCTTTTCTGCAAACGATGTCGGCCAGCATGGCCACCGCCGCACTGGCCGGGCCCACCTGGGCCGCTGGCAAGTTCAAGCCCGGCGCCAGCGCCGCGCTGATCGTGGTCGATGTGCAGAACTGCTTTGTCACCGGTGGCTCCTTGCCGGTGGCCAGGGGCGAGGAGGTGGTGCCGGTGATCAACAAGCTGTCGGCGGCGTTCGCCAACATCGTCGTCACCCAGGACTGGCACACGGCGGGCCATGCCTCGTTTGCCAGCAGCCATCCCGGCAAAAAGCCCTTCGAGACCACCACGCTGAAGTACGGCACCCAGGTGCTGTGGCCCGACCACTGCGTGCAGGGCACCGATGACGCCGCGCTGCACAAGGACTTGAAGCTGCCCACCGCCCAGTTGATCATCCGCAAGGGCTACAACAAGGGCGTGGACAGCTACTCGGCGTTTGCCGAGGCCGACCGCAAGACCGTCACCGGCCTGGCCGGCTACCTCAAGGCGCGCGGCATCAAGACGGTCTATGTCACCGGCCTGGCTACCGATTTCTGCGTCGGCTGGACGGCAATCGATGCCCGCAAGGCCGGCTTCGAGGTCTATGTGGTCGAGGACGCCTGCCGGGCGATCGACCTGAACGGCTCGCTGGCCGCAGCCTGGAAGCAGATGGCGGCCAAGGGCGTCAAGCGCATCCAGTCGGCCGACATCGAGACGGCCTGAGCTGCCGCGCGCTTGAGCCCGTCGCCCGTCACGCTGCAGGTCAATGGCCAGGCCCACTGCCTGGTGGTCGATGCTGCAGCCCCGCTGCTGGCCATCTTGCGCAATGACCTGGGCCTGAACGGCCCCAAATTCGGCTGCGGCCTGGGTGAATGTGGCGCCTGCTGCGTGCTGATTGACGGCATCGCGGCGCGCGCCTGCGCACTGCCGGTGGGCGGGGTGGCCGGCCGTGCGGTGACCACGCTGGAGGGTCTGGCCTCTGGAGGGGTATTGCACCCGGTGCAGCAGGCCTTCATCGACACCCAGGCCGCCCAGTGTGGCTACTGCCTGAACGGCATGGTGATGGCCACTGTGGCGCTGCTGCGCCGCACACCGCAGCCCAGCGACGCGCAGGTGAGGGCGGCGCTGTCGCACAACCTGTGCCGCTGTGGCAGCCACCTGGAGATCCTGGCCGGCGTGCACCTGGCCGCCAGCCGGATGGCCGGAGTGGGCGCACAGGCGCTGCCCGGCGGCCCAGGGCCAGTCGTCGCATGACACCGCGCAGCGCCGCCTGGCACACCCGGGACGACTTCCGCCAGGCCGCAGGGGTGTTGCTGGTGCTGCGCCAGCCGCCCGCCGCGCCGCCGCCCACCCCCGGCCAGCCGCCGGTGGTCAGCGCTGACCCGGCCGAGGGCCTGGAAGTGCTGCTGGCGCTGGCCGACGATGGCCGCGCCACCGCGCTGGCCGGCCATGTCGACCTGGGCACCGGCCTGGCCACCGCCTATGCCCAGATCGTGGCCGAAGAGCTAGACCTGCCGCTGCACCAGGTGGACATGGTGCTGGGCGACACCGCCCGCGCGCCCAACCAGGGCCCGACGATTGCCAGCACCTCCATCCAGCGCCATGCCCAGCCGCTGCGCCAGGCCGCCGCCACCGCGCGCGCCTGGTTGCGGGCCGAGGCGGCGCGCCTGTGGGCCCAGGACGCCGGCAGCCTGCGCACCCAGGCCGGGGCGGTGCTTGGCGCCGACGGCTGCCATGCGCCCTACGCCGAACTGCTGGCCGGCCGCCATGTCGAGCTGATGCTCGATGAGGCCGTCGCCACCAAGCCTGAGGCCGACTACAGGCTGGTGGGCACGTCGGCCGCGCGCACCGACCTGGCGGCCAAGGTCACCGGCCAGGCGGTCTACGTCCACGACCTGCGCCTGCCTGGCATGCTGCACGGCCGGGTGGTGCGCCCGCCCTATGCCGGCCTGGATGCGGGCGATTTTGTCGGCCGCTCGCTGCTGCGGGTGGACAAGGCCTCGCTGGCGCATCTGCCGGGCATCGAGGCGGTGGTGGTGATCGGCGACTTCATCGGCGCCGTCGCCCAGCGCGAGGAGGTGGCCGACGCGGCGATGCGCGCGCTGGTGGTCGAGTGGGCGCCCTTCACCCCGGTCGCGCCGCTGCACGACCTGGCCCAGGCCATCAGCGCCCACCCCAGCCAGCCCCGGGTGGTGGCCGAGCAGGGCGATGTGGACGCCGCCATCGGCCACGCCGCCACCCGCTTCGACCGCCAATACCTGTGGCCCTACCAGTTGCATGCCTCGATAGGCCCGTCGTGTGCGGTGGCCGACTGGGTCAAGGGCGGGACGAGTGGCGCCGCAGGCCCACGCGCCACCGTCTGGGCCGGCACCCAGAACCCGCATGTGCTGCGCGCCGACCTGGCCTTGCTCACTGGCCTGCCCGCCGCCGCCATCGAGGTGGTGCGGCTGGAGGCCGCCGGCTGCTACGGCCGCAACGGCGCGGATGACGTGGCCGCCGACGCGCTGCTGCTGGCGCGTGCGGTGGGCCGCCCGGTGCGCGTGCAACTGACGCGCGAGCAGGA
>JANLZT010000180.1:0-4007 GCA_031366465.1 Betaproteobacteria bacterium
TGCCAAACGCGGCGAGATGGTGGTTGATTTCTGCGCCGGCGCGGGCGGCAAGACGCTGGCGCTGGGTGCGGCAATGCGCTCGACCGGCCGCTTGTATGCCTTCGACACCTCGGGCCACCGGCTGGCGGCGCTCAAACCCCGGATGGCGCGCAGCGGCTTGTCCAATGTGCACCCGGCGCAGATCGCCAACGAGCGCGACGAGCGCATCAAGCGCCTGTCCGGCAAGATCGACCGGGTGCTGGTGGACGCCCCCTGCTCGGGCCTGGGCACGCTGCGCCGCAACCCCGACCTGAAATGGCGCCAATCGCCGTAGGCGGTGGCCGAGATGCAGGTCAAGCAGACCGCCATCCTGGGCAGCGCCTGCCGCCTGGTGAAACCCGGCGGCCGGCTGGTGTATGCCACCTGCAGCCTGCTGCGCGAGGAGAACGAAGGCATCGCCGAAGCCTTTGGCGCGGCGCATCCTGATTTCATCAAGCTGCCGGCCCAAGACGCGCTGGCTGCCGCGCATGTTGATCGGGCGGATGAATTGGTGCAGGACGGCTACCTGCGGCTGTGGCCCCACCAGCACGCCACCGATGGGTTTTTTGGCGCGGTGTGGCAGCGGCGTTGATTTCGCGCCGGACCGCCACACCGGCCATTGTTCCAGCGCAAACCGGACGCATCTGGGGAACTGAGGGTGCGTCCCTAAGCAGTTTCCACGTCTGCGCAACCGGGTGCTGCACTTACAATTGATCAATTGCCGTGAGTTTGCGGCGCGCCAGAAGGATTTATGGACTTCATTTCGACGATCTCCGCCTCGGTGCTTGACCTGCTGGCCCATGGCCTGTGGGCCAGTGCGGGGGGCTGGACGGTGTTGCTGGTCACGCTGCTGATGACCCACGTCACCATCTGCTCGGTCACCATCTTTCTGCACCGGGCCCAGGCCCACCGGGCGCTGGATCTGCACCCCATCCCGGCGCACCTGTTCCGTTTCTGGCTGTGGCTGACCACCGGCATGGTCACCAAGGAGTTTGTCGCGGTGCACCGCAAGCACCATGCCAAATGCGAGACCGAAGAAGACCCGCACAGCCCGCAGACCCGCGGCATCAAGGCCTTGCTGCTGACCGGTGTGGAGCTGTACCGCGCCGAGTCCAAGGTGGCCGAGACGATCAGCAAATACGGCCGCGGCACGCCCGACGACTGGATTGAGCGCAACCTCTACACCCGCTTCAGCTGGCAGGGGGTGGGCGTGATGATGGTGCTGGACCTGCTGCTGTTCGGTGCCATCGGCCTGACGGTCTGGGCGGTGCAGATGCTGTGGATCCCGGTGATGGCCACCGGCATCATCAACGGCATCGGCCACTGGTGGGGCTACCGCAACTTCGAGGCGGCTGATGCGTCCACCAATGTCTCGCCCATCGGTTTCATCATCGGCGGCGAGGAGTTGCACAACAACCACCACACCTACCCGACCTCGGCCAAGTTCTCGGTCAAGCCCTATGAGTTCGACATCGGCTGGGCTTACATCCGCCTGATGCAGATGGTGGGCTGGGCCGATGTACGCAAGACCGCGCCGCAGCTCAAGCTGGGCGACGTCAAGGCCCAGGCCGACGCCCATACGCTCGAAGCCATCATCGCCAACCGCTACGAGCTGATGGCCAAATACGCCACCGACCTGCGCGCCGCCTGCTCGGTCGAGCTGGCCCGGGTCAAGGCCCAGGGCAGCAGCAATTTGCCGGCCTTCCAGTTGGCCCAGCGCTGGCTGCACCGCGATGCCGAGAAGATCCCCGCCAATGTGCTGCCGCAGTTGGCGGCCGCCGTGGATGGCAGCCCCAAGCTGGCCAAGCTGGTGGCGATGCGCGAAGAGCTTCGCCAGCTCTGGACCCGCACCAATGTGTCGGCCGAGCAACTGGTGGTTGATCTGCAGGCCTGGTGCAAGCAAGCCGAGAGCAGCGGCATCGTGGCGCTGGAGCAGTTCTCGCGCCGTCTGCGTGCCGCGCACGCCTGATCGGCGACCCAAGCGCCCGCCTCTTCGGCCGGCAGTGTTTTGACAGGGCCCTGCGGGGCCCTTTTCCATGGGCGCGTGGTTGGCGACGCCGACTTCCGTCAGCCATGAAAAAACCCGCCAGCGGCGGGTTTCTTGGCAAGCCGGCGCCGGGGTTTCAGCGCAGCTTGATTTCCTTGTAGATCACATGCTTGCGGGCCTTGGGGTCGAATTTCATGAATTCGAGCTTGCCCGGCGTGGTCTTCTTGTTCTTGCTGGTGGTGTAGAAATGGCCGGTACCCGCGGTGGATTCCAGCTTGATCTTTTCACGTCCGCCTTTGGATGCCATGGTGTGCTCCTGGTGTGGTGGGGCTGGGGTGGATCAGAGCGCGTGCCTGGCGCGCAGATCGGCCACGATCTGGTCGATGCCGACCTTGTCGATCAGGCGCAAGGCGGCGTTGGTGATGCGCAAGCGCACCCAGCGGTTCTCGGTCTCGACCCAGAAGCGGCGGTACTGCAGATTGGGCAGCCAGCGACGCTTGGTCTTGTTGTTGGCGTGGGAAACATTGTTCCCCACCATCGGGCGCTTACCCGTGACTTGACAAACGCGTGCCATGACGCAACTCCAAATTTAGTGAACCGGACAGTGGATCGAGAATCTTGCCGAAATTTGGCAAAGACCACGATTATAGCCCGGCTTGCGTCCCACCTCAGCCGTCTTGCTCCAGGAAGCGCTGGGCGTCGAGGGCGGCCATGCAGCCGGTGCCGGCCGAGGTAATGGCCTGGCGGTAGACGTGGTCTTGCACATCGCCAGCTGCAAACACGCCGGGCACGCTGGTCATGGTGGCCAGGCCGGCCAGGCCGCTGCGGGTGATGATGTAGCCGTCCTTCATCTCCAACTGGCCCTTGAAGATGTCGGTGTTGGGCTGGTGGCCGATGGCGATGAAGCAGCCCTTGAGCGGCAAGTCCTGGGTGGCGCCGCCGTCAACTGCCTTGAGCCGCACGCCGGTAACGCCGCTGGCATCGCCCAGCACCTCGTCCAGGGTGTTGAACAGGTGCAGCACGATCTTGCCGGCGGCCACCTTGGCATGCAGCTTGTCGACCAGGATCGGCTCGGCGCGGAACTTGTCGCGCCGGTGCACCAGATGCACGGTGCTGGCGATATTGGATAAATAAAGTGCCTCTTCCACCGCCGTGTTGCCGCCGCCCACCACCGCCACGGTGTCGCCCTTGTAGAAAAAACCGTCGCAGGTGGCGCAACCGCTGACACCCCGACCCATGAAGGCCTGCTCGGACGGCAGGCCCAGGTATTTGGCGCTGGCGCCGGTGGCGATGATCAGCGCGTCGCAGGTGTAGCTGCCGCTGTCGCCGGTGATGGTGAAGGGCCGCTGCGAGAAATCCACCGTGTGGATGTGGTCAAACACGATCTGGGTGTTGAAGCGCTCGGCATGCTTCTGAAAACGCTCCATCAGCTCGGGGCCCTGCACGCCCAGCACATCGGCCGGCCAGTTGTCGACATCGGTGGTGGTCATCAACTGGCCACCCTGGGCCATGCCAGTCACCAGCACTGGCTTCAAATTGGCCCGTGCAGCGTAGATCGCGGCGGTGTAGCCGGCCGGGCCGGAGCCCAGGATCAGCACCTTGGCGTGGAGGAGGGGGTTGCTCATGGGGGTGTGGCGGTGCGCCTATGTTGCGATGGGTTGTGGTGCGCCTTTGGGGGCGGCACCCGAGAGGTGAAGAATTGTCACATGGGGGGTGGCTGGGCCGAGCACAAGCTGTTCTGTCGGCACAATGGAATCGCCGCAAGAAGGTGCGGCCGACGGTGACCAATTGCGGCCCTTTGGCCCGCCTACTCTCGCGCTTGGCCAGGCCGCTGCAAGAACACACTGGCGGCCGGAAGGGAAAACACCATGTCCATGCTGACCAATCTTGACCTCATTCGGCGCGTGCCGCTGTTCTCGATGCTTACCAATGACCAGGCCCAGGCAATTGCCGACAGCGTGGTCAAGCGCCGCTTTCGCCGCGGCGAGCTGGTGGTGGAGCA
>JANLZT010000623.1:0-2879 GCA_031366465.1 Betaproteobacteria bacterium
CCGGGTCTGCTGCGGGTCCCAGCGCACCTGCGCGCGCTCGCCCGCAGCGCTCACCGTCACCGCCAGCACACCGGCCAGCCGGCCCAGCGCATGTTCGATCAGGCCGGCACAAGCCGCGCAGTGCATGCCGCTGATGCGCAGTGCTGAATCGGCCTCGGTCTGGCCGCTGGCGGCGATGCGGTATCGGGTGAAGCGGCGCTGCTCCAGCGGGTCGTCCAGCACCGCCAGGTCGTCGCCATCGGCCGGTGGCGGCAACAGATCGGGCAGGGTCGGCGCGAGGGGCATGTTGAAATCACGGCTCATCCGCCCCAGACCGGCCCGGCGCCGGCCCGGTCTGCGGGTGGTGCCAATCTAGTGCCTGCCCCGAGGTTCGAACATGATCCATGTCAAGACAGCCGGCCGCTGCGGCCGCAACGGCCGCTTGCCCACGCGGCTCGCGCCGCTCTCCGGGATGCTGTGGCTGGCGCTGGCCAGTGCGGGCACCATCGCCCAGCCCGCCGACGGCGTGCCGCAGCGCCTGCAGGCCATCACGCTGCAGGCCGGCATGCACAACATCCGCGCCGAACTGGCGCTGACGCCCGAGCAGCGCCAGATGGGGTTGATGTTCCGCCGCGACCTGGCCAGCCACGAGGGCATGCTGTTCGTCTTCGAGGACGCCACGCCGCAGTGCTTCTGGATGCGCAACACCCCCACGCCGTTGACCATCGCCTTTGTGGCCGATGACGGCAGCATCGTCAACCTGGCCGACATGCGGCCCTTCGACGAGGCCTCGCACTGCTCGACCAAGCCGGTGCGCTTTGTGCTGGAGATGAACCAGGGCTGGTTCGCCAAGCGCGGCATCAAGGCCGGCTTCAAGCTGGCGGGGGCGCCCTTCAAACCATGACGGGCTGCAGCGGCACCGGGCGGCGCCGCTGCGCAGCCGGCGATCAGCCGAAGTTGGCGGCCGCGAAATCCCAGTTGACCAGCGAGCTCAGGTAGGTCTCGACAAACTTGGGCCGCGCGTTGCGATAGTCAATGTAGTAGGCGTGCTCCCACACATCGACCGTCAGCAGGGCCTTGTCGGCGCCGGTCAGCGGGGTGGCGGCATTGCTGGTGTTGACGATGTCGACGCTGCCGTCAGCCTTCTTGACCAGCCAGGTCCAGCCCGAGCCGAAGTTGCCCACCGCGCTCTTGGTGAAGGCCTCTTTGAAGGCCGCGTAGCTGCCCCACTTGGCGGTGATGGCTGCGCCCAGCGCACCGCTGGGCTCGCCACCGCCGGCCGGCTTCATGCTGTTCCAGAAGAAGGTGTGGTTCCAGACCTGGGCGGCGTTGTTGAAGATCGGGCCCGAGGCCTTTTTGACCACCTCTTCGAGCGGCAGGCCGGCAAACTCGGTGCCGACCACCAGGTTGTTCAGGTTGGTGACATAGGCCTGGTGATGCTTGCTGTAGTGGTACTCAAAGGTCTCGGGCGACATGTGCGGCAGCAGCGCATCGGTGGCATAGGGCAGGGCGGGCAGGGTGTAGCTCATGGCGGGGTCCTTGGCGGGTGGCGCCAAAAAGGGCGCCTGGGTGGATGATTTGACAGGTGGACCGGGATCGGTGGACAAGTCCAGAAGGCATTGTAGGCAGCGCCCCCGGCCTTGACGCAGCCCGTGTCTTTGGCGCGGCAGGGCGGGGCCGGCTCAAGCCACGGCGGGCGGGCCCAGCGCCACGTCCTGCACCTGCACCGTGGCGCGGCCGTCGGCCCACTGCGCCAGCAGGCGGTCACCGGCAGCCAGGCCGGCCACGCTCGACACAGGCCGGCCCTGGCCGTCGGCCAGCCAGGCATAACCCTGGGCCAGCACCCGCTGCGGGTCATTGGCAGCCAGCCGCAGCGCCAGCCGGCCGAGTTGCTCGGCCCTGGCCTGTCGCTGCAGGCGCAGCCCGGCGTGCAGGCGCTGGGCCAGATCGTCCAGCCGGCGCTGGCCCTGCGCCTGCTGGTTGCGCGCAGCCGTGCGTTGACGATCAGCCAGGCTCTGCAGGCGCGCCGCCTGCTGGGCCAGCAGCCGTGCCGGCCGGCCGATCTGCAGGGCCAGCCGGTCCAGCCGCTGGCCCTGCTGATCCAGGCGACGCTGGGCGGCGCGCTGCAGCCGGTCTTGCAGGGCCTGCAATTGCGCCAGCGCCGCTGGCTGCAGTGGGGCGGCCAGCTCGGCGGCGGCGGTGGGGGTGGGCGCGCGCAGGTCAGCGGCCAGCTCGGCCAGCGTCACATCGGTCTCGTGGCCCACCCCGCAGACCACCGGGATCGGGCAGGCCACCACCGCCCGCACCACGGCCTCGTCGTTGAAGGCCCACAAATCCTCCAGCGATCCGCCGCCTCGGCAGACGATCAAGACCTCGACCTCGGCGCGTCGGCCGGCCAGGCTGATGGCCGCCACCAGCGCTGCGGGCGCATCAGCACCCTGCACCAGGCTGGGGTAGACGACCACCCGAACCTGCGGCGAGCGGCGTTGCAGGGTGGTCAGCACGTCGTGCAGCGCCGCCGCCCCCAGCGAGGTGACGATGCCCACCCGCTGCGGGAAACCTGGCAAGGGCCGCTTGCGCGAGGCCTCGAACAGCCCGGCGGCCTCCAGCCTGGCCTTGAGCCGCAGAAACAGCTCGTACAGCGACCCCGCGCCCAGCCGCGCCATCACCTCGACCACACACTGCAACTCACCGCGCGATTCATAGACCGTGATGCGGCCGCGCAACTCCACCTGCTGGCCGTCGGCCGGTCGGAAGTCCAGCAGGCCGGCGGCGCGGCGGAACATCGCGCAGCGCAGCAAGGCCGCCTGGCCGTCACTGTCCTTGAGCGTGAAGTAGCAGTGGCCACTGGCGGCGCGGGTGAAGCCCGAGATTTCGCCCCGCACCGTCACCGCGCCCAG
>JANLZT010000240.1:0-2869 GCA_031366465.1 Betaproteobacteria bacterium
AGCGAGCCCCAGCGGGCGTTGGCGGCGTTCAGCGCATAACGCGCATTGGTGATGGGCACCACCAGCTGCGGGCCGGCCTGCAGCGCCAGCTCGGCATCCACATTGCGGGTGCGCAGCTTGACTTTGTCGGGCGTGGCCACCAGGTAGCCGATTTGCTGCAGCATCGCCCGGTACTTGGCCATGTGCTTGATCGGGCCGGGCTTGGCGCGGTGCCAGGCGTCCAGCGCGGTCTGCAGCCGGTCACGCTCGGCCAGCAGGGCGGCGTTCTTGGGCGCCAGGTCGTGCACCAGGGCATCAAAGCCGGCCCAGAACGCCGCCGGCTCGATGCCAGTGCCGGGCAGCACCCGGTCTTCGATAAAGCGGGCCAGCGGCGTGGCCACTTGCAGGCGGTGGTAGGCGGTGCGGTCGGTCATGGTGAGGATTTTGGGTGAGGAAGGGGGGCTTCAAGCAGCCGGGAAAAACGCCAGCACCTCGCGCAGACTGCTGGCGCTGCGGGTGGGCGGGGTGTCGAGTTGTTCCGGCGGCAGGCCGGCGCGGTTGACCCACAGCGTGGTGTAGCCAAACCAGGTGGCGCCGACCGCGTCCCAGCCATTGCTGGAGACGAACAAGATCTTGCGCGCCGGCAGGCCCAGCGCATCGGGCCCGAGCTGGTAGACGGCGGCATCGGTCTTGAAGCGCTGCACCGTGTGGGCGCTCAACACCGGATCGACCAGATCGGCCAGCCCGGCGCTGCGGATCGCCACCGCCAGCATCTCGGGGTCGCCATTGCTGAGGATGCCGGCGCGCAGGCCCCGGGCCCGCAGGCCTTCCAGCACCTCGCGGTTCTCGGGGAAGGCCGACAGGTGCCGGTACTGGTTCATCAAACTGTCTTCGACCGCCGCATCGGGCTGCAAGCCCAGCCGCAGCACGGCGTAGCGCAGGCCGGCGCGGGTGATGTCCCAGAACGGCCGGTAGCGGCCGCTCATCGACAGCAGGCGGGTGTAGTCGATCTGCTTGTCGCGCCACAACTGGGCCAGCGCAGCGCCCTGGCCGGGGTAGCACTGCTCGGCCAGCAGGCCGACGCTGTAGACGTCGAACAAGGTGCCGTAGGCATCGAAGAGCACGGCTTCGGGCAAGGAGTGGGTGGATTTGGTCATAAGGTGCCGGACTGTAGGGCGCTTTCCAGCCGCCATTGCGGGCCTGAACTGGCGAGCATTGATGACCCGTTTGGGGGCTGTCATCGGCCGGCCACCGGGTTGATTGATGACTGCGGCAGATGTAATCTGCAGCGATGGCCCGGCTAAAGCAGATGGAATCGTTCGTGGCGGTGGCCGCCAAGGGCAGCTTGACCGCTGCAGCCAACGCCGAGGGCGTGGCGCCGGCCGTGGTGGGCCGGCGCATTGATGCGCTGGAGCAGCGGCTGGGCATCAAGCTGCTGCTGCGCACCACCCGGCGCATCACGCTCACCCACGAGGGCAGCGCCTTTTTAGAGGACTGCCAGCGCCTGCTGGCCGACATCGCCAATGCCGAGGCCAGCGTGTCGGCCGGCGGCGTCAAGGCCAGCGGCTGTCTGCGCATCACCGCGCCGGCCGGTTTCGGGCGCCGCCATGTGGCCCCGCTGATGCCGGCCTTTCTGGCCCGGCACCCGGACGTGAAACTGTCGCTCAACCTCAATGACCGGGTGATCGACATCGTCAACGAGGGCTTTGATTGCGCGGTGCGGGTGGGTGACATGCCTGACTCCAACCTGATCTCGATGCGCCTGGCCGACAACCGGCGGCTGTGCGTGGCCGCGCCGGCCTATCTGCAGCGCGCCGGGGTGCCGCAGCGGCCCGCCGACCTGGCCCGCCACGAGTGCCTGACGCTATCGTCAGACGCCAGCCAGAGCCGCGGCTGGGCCTTCTCGGTGGACGGCCAGGTGACGCACTTGCGCCCCGCCGGCCGCCTCGACTGCAGCGACGGCCAGGTGCTGCATGCCTGGTGCCGCCAGGGCCTGGGCCTGGCCTGGCGCAGCACCTGGGAGGTGGAAAACGACATCGCTGCCGGCAGCCTGGTGCCGGTGCTGGAGGCTTTTGCTGCGCCGCCCAATGGCATCTACGCGGTAGTACCCCAGCGCAAACACCTGCCACTGCGGCTGCGGCTGTGGATCGATTTTCTCAAGCACCACTACGGCGATGCCAGCTACTGGCGCGCGGTGCCGGCGGGCTGAGGCCTGAATGCGGCGCGCCGCCCGCAGGCGGCGCGATCCTGGCGAAAGGCTTTATTTCGCGTCAGCCATGCACTTCTTGGTGAAGCTGTTCTTGGCGGCGCCGGCCAGCTTTTTCTCGGCGGCCTGCTTGTTGCAAGCCTCGGCCGCAGGCGACATCGCCATCGCGCCACCGCCCGAGCACTTCTTGACGAAGCTGTTCTTGGCAGCACCGTGCAACTTCTTCTCGCCGGCCTGCTTCTCGCAGTCGGCGCTGGCCATCTTGGGGGCCTCTTTGTGGGAGTTGGCGTGGGCCAAACCGGCGCACAGGAAGGCCGCAATCAGGGCGGCAGAGAGATGCTTGATCATGGTTGCTTGTCCTCGTAGGTGGATGGGGCGAGACCCGTCGGGCCGGGGCCGATTGGAGCAGAGCGCTCGGCCGTCGGCAATGCTCCAACGCGGAAGTTGCCAGCCAGTTGCCAGGCCCGGCCAAGCCGTGGCGCCGGGCGTGAAATGTGTCACACCCGCGCATCACCCCAACGCCGGCACGGCTGCGCCTGCAGCGCCGCGCTACAGGATGCGCCGCGGATGCGCCAGCGCCTCGTGCGCGGCATGCAGGCGGCGCACCAGCACGCCGATGAAGGCGGCATCGAAGCGGTGGCGGGTGGCCGGGCTGAGCAGCGCCAGGCTCTCGGGCGTGAAGGC
>JANLZT010000253.1:0-2994 GCA_031366465.1 Betaproteobacteria bacterium
CTCGGCCAGCGGGTATTTGCGGTTGAGCGGCACCAACTGGTCGCGCAACGCATCGGTGGGCGCATGCAGCGACACCGCCAGCGCCACCGGGCAATCGCGCTGCAGGCGCTCGATCATCGGCACCACGCCCGAGGTCGACACCGTCACCCGGCGGCGCGACAGGCCGTAACCATGGTCGTCGAGCATCACCCGCAGTGCCGGCAGCAGCGCCGCGTAGTTCTGCAGCGGCTCGCCCATGCCCATCATCACCACATTGCTGATGACCCGCTCACCCGCCGGCCGGCCCAGGCGCTGGCGCAGGTGATGTTCGGCAAACCACAACTGGGCCAGGATCTCGCCGGTGCCCAGGTTGCGCGAAAAGCCCTGGTGGCCGGTCGAGCAAAAACGGCAGCCCACCGCGCAGCCGGCCTGCGACGACAGGCACAGCGTGCCGCGGTCGGTCTCAGGGATGAAGACGGTCTCGACCGCATCACCGCCGCCGACGTCGAACAACCACTTGATGGTGCCGTCGGCCGAGGCCTGCTCGCTCAGGATCTTGAGCGGCTGCAGCACCGCCGCGCCGGCCAGCTTGTCGCGCAAGGATTTGGCCAGGTCAGACATCTGGCTGAAGTCGCTGGCGCCTTTTTGGTGGATCCAGCGGAACAACTGCACCGCCCGGAAGCGCTTCTCGCCCAGACCAGCGCACCAGGCGGTGAGCCCGTCGAGGTCGAAATCGAGCAGGTTGATGGGGCTTGCGCTCATGGTCAGCGCATCGCTGGCGGTTGGGGGTGCCGCGATGGTTGCTGCGATGGGTGCCGCGATGGGTGCAGTGATGGGTGCAGCCAAGGGCGCCGATCAGCGGCTGTAGACGTTCATGCCAGCGAAGAAGAAGGCCACCTCGGCAGCCGCCGTCTCGGGGGCGTCCGAGCCGTGCACCGCGTTGGCGTCGATCGAATCGGCGAAGTCGGCACGGATGGTGCCCTTCTCAGCCTTTTTCGGGTCGGTGGCGCCCATCAGGTCGCGGTTCTTGGCGATGGCGTTCTCGCCTTCAAGGGCCTGGATCATCACCGGGCCGGAGATCATGAATGCGACCAGGTCTTTGAAGAAGGGACGGGCCTTGTGCACGGCGTAGAAGGCCTCGGCCTCACCGCGCGACAAGTGCGCCATGCGGGCGGCGATGACCTTGAGGCCGGCGCCCTCGAAGCGGGCATAGATCTGGCCGACCACGTTTTTGGCGACAGCGTCGGGCTTGATGATCGAGAGCGTGCGTTCGATGGCCATGTTTTCTCCTGAGTGTGTGGCGCTATGTGTGGCGCTATGTGTGGCGCTATGGGTGCAGCTAAGCTAAACCCACGATTCTAGCGTGGGCGGGTGACGCAACCGTGACCGCAGTTGGGCCGGCCCGCCCATGGCGACAGCCTGTCGGCGCCAGGCTCAGCGGCCACCGCGCCTGCCGCCACCGCCGCCACCGCCGCCACTGCCCCCACCACCGCCACTGCCGCCGCGACGTCCACCCCCACCCCCACCCCCGCCACCGCCGCCGCCACCACCACCACCAGCGCCGCTGTTGCCTTGGAACTTGCGCACAAAGGCATCGGCACCGATGTAGCCCATCGATGTCTTCATCGGATCGGGTTGGCCGCCGGCACCGCCGCCACCGCCCTTGCGGGGGCCGCCGTCGCCACCGCCGAAGCCACGCGGCTTCTGCACAAAGCGCTTGTCGTAGGTTTGCTCCAGCGGGTTGGGGATCGGGCCATCCTCGGGGATCTCACGCCGGGGCTGGCGGGCCTCGCGGATGGCCCGTTTGTCGAAGGTCTGCATCAACGGGTTGGGGATGGCCGCAAAGTTCTCGGTATCGCGGTCGCCATCGCGGTCGGGCGAGATGTCGGGCACCCGGTCGCGCCGCTCGTTGCGGCGATTCGGCGGCCGCTCGTTCTGGCCGGTCGGGCCGGACGGACCGGCTGGCCGATCTGGCCGATCTGGCCGGTCAGCCTGCCGAACGGGGCGGTCAGGGCGATCCGGCCGATCACCCCGTTCGGGGCGGTCCTGGCGCTGCGGCGGGCCGTTGCGCCGGTTGTTGTTCTGCCCCGGGTGGGGCTGGCCTTGCGCGCCGCGCTGCGGCGGGCCGTCACGTTGGCCATCGCGTTGCCCGGTCGGCGCGTCTTGCCGCGGCGGGCGAGGGACCGGCCCCGTTACGGAGTGCGGGGTGTCACGGGCCACTGCAGCCAGGCGGCGCACTTCACGCACCTCGGCCTCGTTCAGATCCACAAACAGGCCCCGGCGCAGGCCACGCGGCAGCACCACGCAGCCGTAGCGGATGCGGATCAGCCGGCTGACACCCAGGCCGACCTTGTCGAACAGCTTGCGCACCTCGCGGTTGCGGCCCTCGGTGATGACCACCCGGTACCAGCGGTTCACGCCCTCGCCGCCACCGTCCTCGATGGATTTGAAGCTGGCGCGCTGGCCGTCGATGTCCACGCCGTCCAGCAGGCGCTGGCGGCCGTCGGTCTCCAGCGTGCCCAGCACCCGCACCGCGTATTCACGCTCGACGCCAAAGCGCGGGTGCATCAGCTGGTTGGCCAGCTCGCCCGAGTTGGTGAACAGCAGCAGGCCCTCGGTGTTGATGTCGAGCCGGCCCACCGATTGCCACTTGCCATGCGGCAGGCGCGGCAGGCGGCGGAACACGGTGGGACGGTGCTGCGGGTCGTCATGGGTGACGACCTCGCCGACCGGTTTGTGGTAGGCAATGATGCGCGGCGGCGGCGGTGCGATGCGCACCTTGATCTGCTTGCCGGCCACGCTGATGCGGTCGCCAAAGGAGATGCGCTGGCCGGTGTGCGCCGGCTGGCCGTTGACCATCACCTGGCCCTCGGCGATCAGCGCCTCCATGTCGCGGCGCGAGCCGATGCCGGCCTGGGCCAGCACCTTGTGCAGCTTGGGCGCGTCGGGCTCGGCGGCCAGCACCCGGCGCTCGGGCAGGCCGTCGGTGGCTGAGACCGCCGGCTCGGCGTCGTA
>JANLZT010000279.1:0-13132 GCA_031366465.1 Betaproteobacteria bacterium
GTTGTTCCAGCGGTAGTGGAAGTTGTCGCCCACCGAGGTGTGCGGCCCGCCGTGGATCACCTGCAGCAGCGGGTACTGCTTTTTCTCGTCGAAGCCCGGCGGGTAGAACAGCCAGACCTGCACCGCATCGCCCAGCCCGCCGATCACCTCGATGGCCTCGTGGCGGCCCAGCGCCAGCCTGGCCATCAGCGCGTCGTTGAAGGTCTCGAGGCGGCGCGGTGCCGCACCCGGCAGGTGGGCCTGCAGGCGGGCCGGGTGGTCGGCGGCGTCGGCAACGGTCACCAGCGTGCCGGCGGCTTTGTCAAAGGCCTGCACCCAGCCGCCGCTCACCACCCGCTCGGCGCGGCGGTCGGCCAGGTCGAAGCGCCAGAGGTGGCGCTGTCCTTGCTGTTCGGCCGCCAGCAGCAGCGCCAGGCCGTCGTCCTCCCACAGCAGCGGGGACTGCACCTCGTGGTCCCACTCGGCGCTGACCACCTCCACCGGCTGGCCGGGTGAGACCACCGCCAACTGGCCGGGCATGGTGTGGCGCAGCGCCTGGTGGCTGGCGATGCAGGCGATGCGCTGGCCGTCCGGGCTGTAGCGCGGCGCGCTGAAATCCCAGCCCACATCCTGGGCCAGGGTCTCGAAGCGGCCGCGTCTAATGTCCAGCTCCGCGAGTGCAAAGCGGCCGTCGGTGCGCTTCTCGGGATTCGGGTCGTAGGCAAACACCAGGCGCTTGCCGTCGGGCGAGATGTCGAAGCAGTGGGCGTCGGGATCAGCGCGCTGCAGCTCGTAGTCGCTGCCCTCGAACAGGTCACGCACCCGGCCGCTGGCCAGGTCCATCAGGTGCAGATGGGGCACCCGGCCCTCGGGCGTGAAGTGGTCCCAGAAGCGGTAGAAGGACTGGCTGGTGGCATAGCCGCTGACCTTGCGGGCCTTGAAGTCTTTGACGGCCTTGGCCTGGGCCCGGCTGCCCTTGAGGCCCGGCCAGACCCAGGAGATGAAGACGATGCGGCGGCCGTCCGGGCACCAGCGGAAGCCGTCCACCCCGGTGGCCACCTCGCCCACCCGCTGCGCCTCGCCGCCATCGGCCGGGATCACATAGAACTGCGGGGTCTCGTCCTTGTGGCCCTGCTGCTCGCGCTTGGCGATGAAGCCGATGCGGTCGCCCAGGGGTGAAAACGCCGGCTGGCCGTCTTTGTCGCCGCACTGGGTGAGCTGGCGCGGCGCGCCACCCAGCGTCGACAGCAGCCACAGCGCACTGCGGCTCTGATTGTCGTCCATCGACTGGCTGGCGACCGAGCACACCGCCTGGGCGCCGTCGGGCGACAAGCTGGGCGGGCCCAGGCGCTGCATCTGCCACAGGTCATCGATGGTGATGGGTTTTTTGCGGGCCATGGCTGGCGGCCTTTCAGCGTGGGCGGCTGAGCTGGAAGTCGAGGTGGCCGCGCACCGTGGGCCATTCATCGGCGGTGATGCTGTAGACCGCCGTGTCGCGCAGCGTGCCGTTGGACGCGCGCTGGTGGTTGCGCAGCATGCCGTCAAGCTGCGCGCCCAGGCGTTCGATGGCACGCCGGCTCTGCACATTGAAACGGTGGGTGCGGAACTCCACCGCGATGCACTGCAGGGCCTCGAAGGCATGCGCCAGCAGCAGGCGTTTAGCCTCGGTGTTGAGCGGGCTGCGCTGCACCCTGGCGGCATACCAGGTGGAGCCGATCTCCACCCGTTGGTGGGCGTTGTCGATGTTCATGTAAGTGGTCATGCCGACCGCTGTGCCGCTGGCGTCCAGCACCGCCCAGGGCAGCATGCTGGCCGCTGCCAGCAGGCCCAGCCGGCGGGCGATCTCGGCGGCCATCGCCTCGGGTGCCGGGATCGCGGTGTACCAGAGCTGGTGCAGATCACCATCGCGGGCGGCGTCGGCCAGTGCCGGGGCATGGTCGGGGCGCAGCGGCTCCAGCCGCACATGCTGGCCCTGCAGGACGACGGGCTCGGCGATCCTGGGCAGATTCAGCGGCAGGGCCATGCGGCTCACTCCTGGTTGGGGGCTGACTTTGAGCGCCTGGCCCGCCAGCGTAGCGATGCCCATTTGCCGGCGCCGCAGCCGGCCAGCAGGACAAACCAGCCGACGGCGGTGCGGGCCGTCCAGTCGCCCGGCGCCAGCACATCAAAGCCCAGCCAGCGGCCCAGTTGCCAGCCGATCAGCGCCCCGCCCAGAAAGCCGGCGGCGTCGATCAGGCCCTCGGTCAGCGCAGCGGCTGCGGGCTGGCCCATGCGCTCAGCGGTTGTGGCGCTGCATGAAGACGAGCTTTTCGAACAGCGTCACATCCTGCTCGTTCTTGAGCAGGGCGCCCACCAGCGGCGGCACGCTGACTTTGTCGTCCTTGCTCTGCAGCACTTCCAGCGGGATGTCCTCGGCCACCAGCAGCTTGAGCCAGTCGAGCAGCTCGCTGGTGCTGGGTTTTTTCTTCAGGCCGGGCAGGTTGCGCACCTCGTAAAAGGTTCTCATCGCCGCCGCCAGCAGCTCTTTCTTGAGGCCGGGGAAATGCACATCGACGATGCTCTGCATGGTCTGCGCGTCCGGGAACTTGATGTAGTGAAAGAAGCAGCGCCGCAAAAAGGCATCCGGCAGCTCTTTTTCGTTGTTGGAGGTGATGAAGACCACCGGCCGGTGCTTGGCCTTGACCAGCTCGCGCGTCTCGTAGACATAGAACTCCATGCGGTCGATTTCGCGCAGCAAATCGTTGGGGAATTCGATGTCGGCCTTGTCGATCTCGTCGATCAGCAGCGCCACCTGCTGGTCGGCATTGAAGGCCTGCCACAGCACGCCCTGCACGATGTAGTTGCGGATGTCGCGCACCTTGGTGGCGCTCTCGGCGTCCGAGAGCTGGCTGTCGCGCAGCCGGCTCACCGCGTCGTATTCGTACAGGCCCTGCTGGGCTTTGGTGGTGCTCTTGACATGCCACTGCAGCAGCGGCATGCCCAGCGCCGCCGCCACCTCCTCGGCCAGCATGGTCTTGCCGGTGCCGGGCTCGCCCTTGACCAGCAGCGGGCGCTGCAGCGTGATCGCCGCATTCACCGCCAGCATCAGGTCTTGGGTGGCGACGTAGTTGTCCGATCCTTGGAACTTCATGGCGCTGGTGGGGCCGGGGCTGGCGGCCGGGTTGGAGGTGGGATGAGTTGGGGCGGGAGGGGTGGCTGGGGACAGCCGGCTCAGCAGCCGTTGGGGCAGGTCCAGGGCTCGAAATCAGTATAAGGGTGGCCTCTATAATCGTCGGTTTCCGAAGTGACAGCCCATGCCCGGCAGCCGTCAAACTCACAGCCCAAACCGCCGCCAGACGATGAAAAAAGCGCTTTCCCTGTTCCCCCTGGCGCTGCTCGCGGCCAGCCTGTGCACCGCCGTCCAGGCCCAGGACGCCAAGGCCGGTGACGCCGCCGTCGGCGCCAGCAAGGCCGCCATGTGCATTGGCTGCCACGGCCTGGTCGGCTACCAGGCCAGCTTCCCCGAGGTCTACAAGGTGCCGATGATCGCCGGCCAGAGCGCCAAGTACATCGTCTCGGCCCTCACCGCCTACAACAAGGGCGAGCGCAGGCACCCGACGATGCGCGGCATTGCCAGCTCACTGACCGAGCAGGACATGGCCGACCTGGCCGCCTTCTACGACAAGCAAGGCAAGGACCACGCCGGCACCCCGCCCCCCGCCGCGCTGGCCCAGCCGGTGCCCGACGCCCTGAAAGACCGCATGGCCGCCTGCGTGGCCTGCCATGGCGCCAACTTCAGCGCACCGATCGACCCGACCTATCCGCGCCTGGCCGGCCAGCACGCCGACTACCTGTATGCCGCCCTCAAGGCCTACCACACCGACGGCAATGCGCTGGTGGGCCGGGGCAATGCCACCATGCGCAGCCAGGTGGTGCAAGAGGCCGATGGCAAGAAGAAGCTGACCTTCAGCAATGCCGAGTTGAAACAGGTGGCCGCCTACCTGGCCGCGCTGCCGGGTGAGCTCAAGGTGGTGCCGCAAAGCCGCTTCAAGTAGAAGGTCCTGGCCCGGGAGCGACCAGGCCGCCCACCCGGCGCCCCACCAAAACCGCTGCGCCGTCAGCGGTTTTTTTTCGCCTGGCTCAAGCTCAAGCGCGCCGGCTGCAGGCCGATATCCGGCACAGCACATGGGTGAATCCGCCAGCCGCCTCAAAAAGATCCCGGTGACCCGTCTGCGCCTGGGCATGCACCTGCATGGCCTGGAGGGGCCGTGGATAGACCACCCCTTCTGGAAGACCAAGTTCGTGATCCGCGACGGCGCCGACATCCGCCGCGTGATCGACAGCAAGGTGCGCGAATGCTGGATCAACACCGCGCTGGGCCTGGATGCCTTGCCCGACCCGGCTGACGCGCTGCCGTCACTGCGCCCGGCCAGCGGCGCGCGGCTGGCGATGTCGGCGGCGGCCCGGCCGGCGCCCGCCCGCCTGGCCAGCCTGGCCAGCTTGCCCTTGGCGGGCCGCCCGGCTGCGCCGATGGACCCGGCCGAGCTTGCCCAGGTGGCTGCCGCCAAGCCGGCCCGCACCGAGATGGCCGAAGAGCTGCGCCAGGCCGCGCAGTTGTGCCAGCGCTCGCGTGCGGCGGTCAGCGCGATGTTTGCCGAGGCCAGGCTGGGTCTCGCGATCGAGACCGAGCGCTGCATGCCGCTGGTCGAGGACATCACCCAGTCGGTGTTTCGCAACCCCGGGGCGCTGGTCAGCCTGGCCCGGCTCAAGACCCAGGACGACTACTCCTACATGCACTCGGTAGCGGTGTGCGCGCTGATGGTGGCGCTGGCCCAGCAGATGGGCCAGGACGACGCGGCCTGCCGCGCCGCCGGCCTGGCCGGACTGCTGCACGACCTGGGCAAGGCGGCGATGCCGCTGGAGATCTTGAACAAACCCGGCAAGTTGACCGAGGCCGAGTTCGCCATCATCCGCAGCCACCCGCAGCGCGGCTGGGAGATGCTGCAAGAAGCCAGCGGCGCCAGCCAGGCGGCGATGGATGTCTGCCTGCACCACCACCAGCGCGTCGATGGCCAGGGCTACCCGGCGCAGCAGCCGGGCGCGGTCTTGTCCGAACTGGCGCGGATGGGTGCGGTTTGCGATGTCTACGACGCCATCACCTCGAACCGGCCCTACAAGCTGGGCTGGGACCCGGCCGAGGCGATTGCCCAGATGGCGTCCTGGAAGGGCCAGTTGGACCCAGCCGTGTTGCGTCACTTTGTGCGCAGCCTGGGCATCTACCCCAACGGCGCGCTGGTGCGGCTGGCGTCGGGCCGGCTGGCGGTGGTGATGGCGCAGAACCCGCAGGCCCTGACCTCGCCGATCGTCAAGGCCTTCTACTCGGTGCCCCAGCAGATGCCACTGACGCCACTGCTGATCGACCTGACCGGCAGCAGCGCCGACCGCATCATCGACCGCGAGCCCCTCGAGCGCTGGAACTTTCCCTACCTCGACACCCTGTGGGCGGGCGAGGACCTGCTGCGCCGCATCAAGTGACCCATGCGAGGCCCGGCAGGGCCGATACTTTTGCAGCCCCAGCCCCACCCATCGTCACCCGCCGGAGCGGCCCCATGATCGAACTGACCCTGCCTTCGGCCAGACCAGCCACCCGGTGCGGATCGACGCCCGCCAGCCGTCCGCGCGGTTTGCTGCCGCACTGGCCGAAGATGGCTATGCGCCGGCTTGAACCGGCTGCCTGCGGGCTGCTGCGGCGGCTGCTGCCGCGGCTACTGCGGCCGGCCCTGCTGGCGCTGGCCCTGCTGGCGGCCGGCGCGGCGCCGGCCCAGACTCTGCGCTGGGCCAGCCAGGGCGACCCGCAGACCCTCGACCCGCATGCCCAGAACGAGGGCCTGACCAACAGCATGAACCAGCAGGTCTACGAGCGCCTGGTCGACCGCGACAAGCAGCTCAACTTCGTGCCCGGCCTGGCCACTGCCTGGCAGCAGACTGCGCCGCTGGTCTGGCGCTTCAAGCTGCGCGCGGGGGTGAAGTTCCATGACGGCGCGGCCTTCACGGCCGACGATGTGGTGTTCTCGGTGCGCCGCGCCACCGAGCCGACATCGCAGGTGTCGGTGTATGCCAACGCCCTGGGCGAGCCGGTCAAGATCGATGAGCTGACGGTGGAGTTCCGCCTCAAGGCCATCAACCCGGTGTTCCTGCAGCACCTGGACACGGTGATGGTGATGAACAAGGCCTGGTGCGAGACGCACCGGGTCAGCAAGCCGCTGGACTACAAGAACCGCGAGGAGACCTACGCCTCAATCAACGCCAATGGCACCGGCCCTTACCTGCTGGCCAGCCGGGCGCCCGGCATCAAGACCACTTACCGCCGCAACCCGGCCTGGTGGAACAAGCACGAGGGCAATCTGCAGGAGATTGTCTACACCCCGATTGCCAACGACGCCACCCGGCTGGCCGCGCTGATCTCGGGCGAGCTCGATTTTGTCCACGACCCGGCGCCGCGCGACATCGCCCGGCTGCGCACGGTGGCCGGCGTCAAGGTGGTCAGCGGGCCCGAGAACCGGGTGATCTTCATCGGCATGGACCAGGCCCGCGATCAACTGCTGCATGCCAAGGTGCCCGGTGACACGAACCCGTTCAAGGATGTCCGGGTGCGGCGCGCGCTCTACCAGGCCATCGACATCGAGACCCTGCGCAGCAAGCTGATGAGCGGCCAGGCCCAGCCCACCGGGGTGATGGCGCCGTCGCCGCTGGCGGCCTTCAACGACCCCGGGCTGGAGGCCCGCCTGCCGTTCGATGTGGCCGCGGCCAGGCGGCAGATGGCCGAGGCCGGCTATGCCGATGGCTTCGAGGTGACCATCGACTGCCCCAACAACCGCTATGTCAACGACGAGGAGATCTGCGTCGCGCTGGCCTCGATGTGGGCGCAGTTGAAGGTCAGGCTCAAGGTCAATGCCCAGCCCCGCACGCTGTACTTCCCCAAGCTGGAGAAGCTCGACACCAGCCTCTACCTGCTGGGCTGGGGCGGCGCCGTCACCGATGCCGAGACCATCCTGACGCCGCTGATGCGCGCCCGCGGCGACAAGGGCGTGGGCCTGTACAACTACGGCAATAGCCGCAACGACAAGTTCGACGCGCTGGCCGCCCAGTCCAGCATCGAGGCCGACCCCGCCAAGCGCGAGCAACTGATCCGCGCCGCGCTGACTGAGTGGAAGGAGCAGGTGCACACCATCCCGCTGCACCGCCAGGTGATCCCCTGGGCCATGCGCAGCACGGTCAACTTGGTGCACCGGGCCGACAACTATGTGGTGATGCAGTGGGTGACGCTGGGCCGCTGAGGGCGCCCAGCGCAGCCGGCGCCGTGTGCGGCCTCACCGGCCGTCACCGGCCTGCGGGCTGATCGATGGTAGAAAGCCGGCTCGGTGTCGGCGCTTTTTTGCCGGGCGGTCAATCAAGGCAAAGTGGGCGGTATCTGATGCGGATGGCAGGCTGGTTGGGGGGCTCCGCAATGTTGCTGTTGGCCCTGGGCTGGCCGGCCGGTCTGCGCGCCCAGGGCGGCCCGGCGGCGCCCACCGAGGGCCCCGAGTGGCTGTACCCGGTGCGGCCCGGTGACACGCTGCTGGGCATCGCCGCCCAGCAGCTGGCACCCAGCATCGCCTGGGCCCGCCTGGCCCGCCACAACCGCCTTGCGCCGCCCTATCGCCTGGCGCCAGGCAGCCATCTGCACCTGCCGCTGGCCTGGTTGCGCTACGACCCGCAAGCCGCCGAGGTGATCCATCTGCGCGGCGATGTGCAGCGGGTGGTCCAGGGCCTGGCCCTGCCACTGGCCCTGGGTGACCGGCTGCGCGCGGGCGATGTGATCCAGGCCGGGCCCCAGGGCCTGGCCACGCTGCGCTTTGTCGATGGCTCTCGGCTGCTGCTCACGCCGGGCAGCCGGCTGCGGGTGGACAGCGCAGGCCAGCATCCCGACAGCCGCAGCGTCGAGACCCGGGTGCACATCGACCTGGGCAGCGCCGAGACCCAGGTCAACCCAAAGGCCGCCGAGCGCCGCCGTTTCGAGATCACCACCCCCACCGTCATCCTGGGGGTGCGCGGCACCGACTTCCGCACCCACGCCAGCACCGACGGCAGCCAGGTCGAGGTGCTGTCGGGCCGGGTGGCCGCGGGCGAGCGGGTCACCGTCAACGCCGGCTTTGGTGCGGTGGCGCGCATCAATGTGCCAATGGGCGGGCCGCTGCGGCTGGCCGACGCGCCCGACCTGTCGGCGCTGCCGCAGCGCCTGGCCCCGGGGCCCTTGTTGCTGGCCTGGGCGGCGGTGCCGGGGGTGGTGGCCTACCGGGTCCAGCTGTTTGAAGACGGCCCCGACGGCGGCCTGCTGCTCGACGCCCGCACCCTGCAGGCCAGCGTGCAGTGGCCGGCCCTGCCCGAGGGCCGCTACCGGTTGCGGCTGCGGGTGGTCGATGCGGAGGGCCTCGAAGGCCTCGACGCCAGCCAGCCCCTGCTGATCCAAACCCTGCCCGAACCGGTGCCAGCGCCGCCGCTGCCGCCCCCCGCTGCGCCGCTGGCCGAGCCGCCACAAGTCGAGGCCGGCGGCGTGCGCTGGCGCTGGCAGCCCGGTGCCACCGGCCTGCGCTACCTGGTGCAGGCGGCGCATGAGGCCAGCTTCCAGGCGCCGCTGCTGGCCTACACCGTGCAGGGCCACCAACTGCTGCTGCCGCTGACCCAGCCGGGCCGCTTTGCGCTGCGGCTGCGGGCGCTGGCCGCAGACGGCCGGGCCGGGCCGTTTGGGCCGGTGCAGTGGGTCGATGTGCCGCCGCCGGCCTGGTCGCACCTGCTGTCCATCGGCAACCCGCCCTGACGTGAGCAGCCTGCCCGGCAGCCAGCAGCGCGCGGCGCAGGACCGCAGTGGCCCCGGCAGCCTGCCGTTTGCCGCGTTGGGCCGGCCGCTGGCCTTGCCGCTGGCGGCCCTGGGCCTGGCGCTGTTGGTGCTGTTCTCGCCCTGGCAGCAGCGCGGGTCTGACCTGCTCAACGATGTGCTGTTGCGCTGGGCCACGCCGCGGCCGGCGCTGGGCGCGGTGCTGGTGGTCGATATCGACGACGCCTCGCTGGCCGACCTGCAGCCCCAGCTCGGGCCCTGGCCCTACCGGCGCGATGTGCATGCGATGACGGTGGACTATCTGCGCGAGGCCGGCGCCACCGTGATCGGCTTTGACATCGTCTTCAACGATGCCCGCGAGGGCGACGCCGCGCTGGCCGCAGCCATTGCCCGGCCTGGCGCGCCGGTGGTGCTGGCCGCCGCCGGCCTGCGCCAGGCCGCCGACGCCGAGCAAGTGCCCAGCCTGCCCGCCGCCATGCTGGCTGGCCTGCCCAGCCTGGCGCCGCCGGCCATGCACTGGCCCAGCCTGACCGGGCCCGGCGCGGCGCTGCTGGCGGGGGTCACCCATGGCGCGCCGGTCGGCCTGATCACCACCCCGCTCAGCGACGACGGCAAACTGCGCCGGGTGCCGCTGCTGCACCAGGTCCAGGACCAGTGGCTGCCGGCCTTCTCACTGGCCCTGCTGCTGGCCACCGCAGGCGATGTGCGGCTCGGCTTTGACGCCCAGCAGCGCAGCTTTGGCGATGGCCGCCGGCAGTGGCCGGTGGACGCCCAGGGCCTGGCCACGCTGCGCTTTGTGGCCATCCCGCGCCCCAGCGTCGACCGCCTGCGCTACAGCGAGCTGGCGCAGGCCATGCTGGGCCGCAGCGACGGCCAGCGCCTGCGTGAGCGGGTGCGCGGCCGGGCGGTGCTGATCGGCAGCTCGGCCTTCTTTGGCGACGGCGTGATGACGGCCGAGGGCCAGATCAACGGCACCGAGCTGCTGGCCTGTGTCTATGCGGCGTTGCGCGATGGCCGGCTGCTGCGCCCGCCCCGGCCGGCCCTGGACAGCGCCGTGCTGGCGCTGGCGCTGCTGCCGGCGGTGCTGGCCTGGCGGCGGCCGCAGCCGGCGCTGGGGCGTGACCTGCGCAGCGCTGCGGCGATGGCCGGCGGCCTGCTGCTGCTGGCGCTGGGGCTGCTGGCCTGGCGGCAGCAACTGGTGCAGCTGGCGGCGCCGCTGGTGGCCCTGTTGGCCGGTGCGGTGGCTGCGGCCTGGGCCCAGCACCGCTGGATGCGGCAGGCGCACCGGCAACTGGCCTACCAGCGCAGCGTGGCCGAGGCCGCCAGCCGGGCCAAGAGCGATTTCCTGGGCAACGTCAGCCACGAGATCCGCACGCCAATGAACGCCCTGCTGGGGGTGGCCGAGCTGCTGGCCGACACCCCGCTGGACAACGAGCAGCGGCGCCATGTGGCGGTGTTCCGGCGCGCGGGCGAGACCCTGTTTGCGCTGGTCAACGACCTGCTGGACCTGACCAAGATCGAGGCCGGCCGTTTCGAGCTGCGGCCCGAGGTGTTTGTGCTGCGCGATCTGCTGGACGACCAGTTGGCGCTGTTGCGCCCGCTGGCCGAGGACAAAGGCCTGGCGTTGCTGCTGGAGGCCGGCCCCGACCTGCCGGCCTGGGTGCTGGGCGACCGCCAGCGCCTGGCCCAATGCCTGCTCAATCTGCTGGGCAATGCCATCAAGTTCACCCGCAGCGGTCAGGTCATGTTGCGGGTGGCGCCGGCCGGCGGCCCGCTGCTGGCTTTTGCCGTCGAGGACAGCGGCGTGGGCATCGCCCCGAGCAAGCTCGAATCAGTGTTCCAGCCCTTTGTGCAAGGCGACGACAGCCCGCTGCGGCACTACGGTGGCACCGGCCTGGGGCTGTCGATCAGCCGCAGCCTGGCCCGGCTGATGGGCGGCGATGTCACACTCACCAGCCAGCCCGGCCAGGGATCGCGCTTTGTGCTCACAGCGCGCCTGCCGGCGGCCCAGCCCGCGCCGGCCCAGGCCAGCGTGGCGGCGCAGGCCGGCGCCGATGCTGTGGTGCCGCTGCGCCTGCTGCTGGCCGACGACAACCCGGCCAATGTCTACATCGTGCAGGCCATGCTGCGTGCCGACCGCCACCACATCGAGGTGGTGGGCGACGGCCTGCTGGCGGTGGAGCGGGTGCGCGCCAGCGCCTGGGACATCGTGCTGATGGACGTGCAGATGCCCGGCATGGACGGCCTCAGCGCCACCCGCGAGATCCGCCGCATCGAGGCCGCGCTGGGCCGGGCGCCGGTGCCGGTGGTGATCGTCTCGGCGCATGCCTATGCCGACGACGCGCTGCGCAGCCGCCAGGCCGGCGCCAGTGAACACCTGGCCAAACCCTTGAGCCGGCGCCGCCTGCGCGAGGCCATCGCCCGCCACCGGCCCGCCACCCCGGTGGCCGCCCCGCTGCCCGACATCGCGCTCGATATCGCGCCCGACACCGCCACGCACTCGCCACACGCCAGCCACCCCGACCCGCAGGCCGGCGCCGCCAGCCCGGCCTGGTTTGCGGCCATCGACGCCAGCGAGCAAGTCGATGCGCAGGCAGCCCTGCACCGCCTGCAGGGTGACCTGGTGCTCTACCGGGGCGTGCTGGACCACGCGATGATCTTCTTGACCACCTGGTCGCGCAGTTTCCGCAACGCCTGCAGCGACGACGACCGGCCGCTGGCCTCGCGCCTGACGCACGACTTGAAAGGCGTTGCCGCCACCATCGGCGCCACCGGCCTGGCCGAGGCGGCCCAGGGCTATGAGCTGCAACTGCGCCAGGGCCTGGCGCCCGGCCAGGGCCCGCCGCTGGACGAGGTCGAGCAAGCCCTGCGGCCGGTGCTGGTGCTGCTGGCGGCGGCGCTCAGCTCGGGCTGAACGGCTGGCGGACCGGCAGGCTCAGCGCGTCGCGCGTTGGCGCACCGCATCGATGTAGGCCAGGCCATCGGGCGGCAGGCCGCTGCGCTGGCTGGCCCAGACCATCTCGCCCAGGCACTCCATCACCTCGTGGTGGGCCACATGCAGCGCGCCGCGCCGCGCCGCCAGCAGCGCCACCGCCTGGCGGATGCCGGTGGGCTGGTCGATGCCGCATTGCTCGGTGATCGTCAAATGCATCGCCAGGTGCAAGAAGGGGTTGCTGCGGCCGTCCTCTACCAGGTAAGCCGCAGCCAGCGCGGCGTCCAGGTCGGCCAGCTCGGCGTGGTACTCCGGGTGCTCGGTGATCCAGTCGGCGGCGATCGCCTCCATCGGCGTCAGCGGCAGGGCTTGCTGCTGCTTGCGCCAGGTCTCGCAGAAGAAGCGCCGCACATCATGCTGGGAGGGTTGGAACATCCGACAATTGTGGCCTGACCACCCTTGAGCCGACGCTGTCGGCGCCACCATGACCTTGACCACCGCCCAGCTCTTCACCGATGCCCGCACCCAGAACGGCTACCTCGACCAGGCCGTGCCCGATGCGCTGCTGCGCGAGCTGTACGAGCTGGTCAAGTTCGGCCCCACGGCGGCCAACACCAGCCCGGCACGCTTCAAATTTGTGCGCAGCGCCGAGGCCAAGGCCCGTCTGTTGACCTGCGTGTCGCCCGGCAATGTGGCCAAGATCACCGAGGCCCCGGTGACCGTGATCGTCGGCATGGACCTGCTGTTCCACGACAAGCTGGGCAAGCTGTTCCCGCATGTCGATGCCCGGCCCTGGTTTGCCGGCAAGGACGCGGTGATCCAGGAGTCCGCGCTGCGCAACGCCAGCCTGCAGGGTGGCTACCTGATCCTGGCGGCGCGCGCGCTGGGCCTGGACTGCGGGCCGATGAGCGGCTTTGATGCCGTCAAGATGGACGCCGAGTTCTGGGCCGGCACAGCGGTCAAGACCAATTTCATCTGCAGCCTGGGCCACGGTGATCCGGCCAAGGTCTTCCCGCGCAACCCCCGGCTTGATTTCGACGAGGCCTGCAGCCTGGTTTAAACGCCCCGCCCAAGGTGTTGATCACCGACCCCGCGTTCTACGCGGTGGCCGTGCCGGCGGTGCTGTTGGTGGGCATCAGCAAGAGTGGCTTCGGCTCGGGCTTTGGGGCCCTGGGCGTGCCGCTGATGGCGCTGGTGGAGCCGGTGCCGCAGGCGGTGGCGATCATGCTGCCACTGCTGCTGGTGATGGACGCGCTGGGCTTGAAGGCGCTCTGGCGGGCGCGCGACGCCGCACTCTTCGCGGCCATCAACGCCGCCAAATGGGGGCCCTATGCCTGGCTGGGCCTGATCGACAGCACCAACATGAC
>JANLZT010000626.1:0-2934 GCA_031366465.1 Betaproteobacteria bacterium
CGTGTCTGGAGACGGCGCCTGTAGCTTGAAAGTTTCATGGCTGGGTTGAAGCTCCACATGGTTTACTTTTCTCAAGAAGGAGCTTCCCGCCATGGGAAACAAGCTTTACGTCGGCAATCTCGCGTACTCGGTGCGTGACGAGTCCCTGCAGCAATCGTTCGGCCAATTCGGTACCGTGACGTCTGCCAAGGTGATGATGGACCGTGAAACCGGTCGTTCCAAGGGCTTTGGGTTTGTCGAGATGGGTTCCGACGCCGAAGCACAAGCCGCGATGAACGGCATGAATGGCCAGCCCCTCGAAGGCCGGGCCATCGTCGTCAACGAGGCCCGCCCGCGTGAAGAACGCCCGGGCGGCGGTGGTGGTGGCTACGGCGGTGGTGGCGGCGGCTACGGCGGCGGCGGTGGTGGCCGTAGCGGTGGTGGCGGCTACGGCGGCGGTGGCAGCAGCGGTGGTGGCGGCGGCTACGGTGGTGGCAGCAGTGGTGGCGGCGGCTACGGCGGCGGTGGCGGTGGGGGCGGCCGCAGTGGTGGCGGCGGCGGCTACGGCGGCAGCGGCGGCGCGGGGGGTGGTGCCGGCGGCGGTGGCGGTGGCCGCAGCCCCTACGGCACTGGTCGTGGCGGCCCGCGCGGGGGTGGCAGCGGCGGCGGTGGTGGCTACGGTGGCGGTGGCGGCAGCCAGGGCTACTGATCCAGCCTGGCCCAGGGCGCTGATACAAGGCCCTCAGCCCGTCAAACAAAGCGCCTCAGGGCGCTTTTTTCATGCCCACGCGGCTACTCGTTGCGGCGGCGCTTGCGCGGCCGACCGGCAAACAAGCGGTCGAACAAGGCGTCCGGCAGCACCCGCATCACCGCAGCCACCACGCCCATCTGCCAGGGAATCACCCGGAAGCGATGGCCGGCCAGGATGCTGCGGAAGGCCCGGTCAGCAAAAGCCGGGGCGCTCAGCAAAAACGGCATCTTGTAGCGGTTGCGCTGGGTCAGCGGGGTGTCGATATAGCCCGGCGTGATGGTCACCACCTTGACGCCGAACGGCCGGCACTCACCGCGCAGGCTCTCGCAATAGTTGATCACCGCCGCCTTGCTGGCGCAGTAAGCGGCGTGGCCCGGCAAGCCGCGGATGCCGGCCACGCTGGCAATGCCCACCAGCGTGCCCTGGCGGCGCTGGCGCATCGGCTCGACAAAGGGCTGGAAGGTGGCCGCCATCCCCAGGTTGTTGGTCTCGAAGGTGGCGCGCAGCACCTCCAGGTCGGCAAGGTCGGCGGTGTCCATACCCACGCTGATGCCGGCATTGGCAATCACCACGTCGGGCAGGCCTTGGCCGGCCAGGCAGGCCTGGCCGGCGCCGGTGATCGCGCCAATGTCGCGCACATCGGCGGCGTGGATCACACAGCGCGCCGGGTCCAGGCCCTGGGCGGAGGCCCATTGGCGCAGCTCGTCGGCGCGCCGCGCCACCAGGGCCAGGTGCCAGCCCGCCTTGTAAAAGCGCAGCGCCAGAGCCTGGCCCAGGCCGCTGGAGGCGCCGGTGATGAAGACCAGTGGAGGAGGGGCCGGCGTCACGGGCTGCGGGGTTTGGCGCCGGCCGGCTGCACGGTGAGCCGCACCGGGCCCAGCAGCGTCAACTGGTGTGCCCCGTGGTCGTAATCCAGGCCACCGGCATGGGTCTCGGTGCCGCCCCGCCGCACCTGCACCGGCAGGTGTGAGCGCAGGCGCTGAAAACGCACCAAGGCCTGCAAAGACTCGCCCTGCATCTCCAGCACGTCGCCCACGCCTTGCTGGCTGGTCACGCGCGCGCCGCCCAGCAGTTGCACCTCGCTGCCATCACCGTTGACCAGCGCCCGCCTGGCGACCGCGTCGGTGAGGCGGCCGTCGGGTGCCACCGCGTGGATGCGCACGCTGTCGATCTCCAATTGGTCGGTGCTGGGGTAGTGGCGCAAGCGATCACCGGCGATGCGCAGCACCTCGCTGCCGTCCGGGCCAAAGCGCTGGATCGCGAAGCCGGTCATCGAATAGTCGGGCGCCTCGCGCTGCACACGCGCGCCGGCCGGGCCCGGTGGCTGCGGTGTGTGCTGCACCAGCCAGGCGGTGGACATCGCCAGCAGCGCCATCAGCAGCAGCGGCAGATAGCTGCCCAGCGCCTGTTGCAAGCGGTAGCCCAGGGCCGGTTTGGGGCGTGCGATCAGGTCGGGCTGGCCGGCCGGCGCAACGTCCAGCGCAGCGGGCGGGGGCGCACCGATCTGCACCGATACCTCGGGCAGGTCGGGCAGGTGCAGGGCGCGCGGCGGGGCGGTCATCGGCCCGTCAGCGCACGTCCAGGCTGCCCTGCTGGGCGGCCAGCTAACCCGCGTAGTGGCCGCTGGCCATCAGCAGCAGGTCACAGAATTCGCGCGCCGCGCCTTGGCCGCCGCGGGCCTGGGTGACGTGGTGGGCCAGCGCGCGGGCCTCGGCATGGCCGCCGGGCGGCACACAGGCCAGGCCGGCGCGGGCCAGCAGCGGCAGGTCAGGCCAGTCGTCACCGATCACCGCCACATCGGCCCAGGCCAGGCCCCGGCTGGCCAGCAGCGGCTGGGCCACCGCCAGCTTATCAGTCACCCCGAAGAAGGCCTCGACCAGACCCAGCTCGGCCATCCGACGGCGCACCGCCGGGCTGTCGCGGCCGGTGATGATGATCGGCGTGATGCCCACCTGGGCCAGCAGCTTCAGGCCCTGGCCGTCCAGCACATGGAAGGCCTTGAAGATCTCGCCGGCCTCAGCGATGTAGAGCCGCCCATCGGTCAGCACACCATCGACATCGAAGATCGCCGCCCGCATGCCCAGCCCGCTGCCCTGGGCGCGCAGCAGCAACTCAGGTGCAAAGCGGGGCGCGGGCATCGCCGTCAAACGACTTTGGCGCGCATCAGGTCGCCGATGCTGAGCATGCCCACCAGCCGGCCGGCG
>JANLZT010000304.1:0-5986 GCA_031366465.1 Betaproteobacteria bacterium
AAGATGATCAGGCACATCACCAGCGCCTCGGGGCCCACATCGTTGCGCATCGCCGCCCAGCCCAGCACCGGCGGCATCGCCCCCGACGCCCCACCGATCACGATGTTCTGCGGCGTCAGCGGCTTGAGCACCACGGTGTAGACCACCGCATAGCCGACGAAGGTGGCGAAGGTCAGCCACATCGTCAGCGGGTTGACCCAGGCATAGAGCAGCGCGCTGCCGGCCGCGCACAGCAGCGTGGAGAACACCAGCGCCTGCCGGTTGCTGAGCTGGCCCCGGGCGGTGGGGCGCCAGGCGGTGCGGGCCATCTTGCGGTCGATGGCCTGCTCGACCAGGCAGTTGAAGGCCGCCGCCGCGCTGGCCACCAGCCAGATGCCCAGGGTGGCGGGCAGCGCCAGCGCCAGCCGCGGCAAGCCAGGCTCGGCCAGCAGCATGCCGATCACCGCGCAGAACACGATCAGTTGCACCACGCGGGGTTTGGTCAGCGCCAGGTACTGGCGCCAGCGCGGCGCCGCCGGGGTGGGTGAAGTGGTCAACGCGGTCATGGGCTAAAGGGGGTTGTTCAGGCCACCAGGGGCTGGCTGGGGCGTGTGGTCGCGTTGTCAGGGCTGTTGGCTGCCGCCATGGTCCCACGCGCCCACAGCGAGACCAGGCTGGCCACCAGCGCGGCAGCACCGGCACTGTGGGCCAGCGCGGCCACGATGGGCCAGCCCAGCACCACATTGGACAAGCCGCTGGCCGCCTGCCACAGCAGCAGGCCCAGCAAGCCCAGCGCATAGCGGCGCTGCTGCACCTGGCCAGCGCGCCACAAACGCCAGGCCAGTGCGCCGAGCGCGGCCAGCGCCAATACCGCCACCAGGCGGTGCGCCATGTGGATGGCCACCAGCGCATCAAACGGCAGGTAGGCGCCCTGGCCATCGCGGCCCAGTGCGCGCAGCAGCGTGAAGCCCTGGGCCGCGTCCATCGCCGGCCACCATTGGCCATTGCAGGCCGGGAAGCCCTGGCAGGCCAGCACCGCGTAGTTGGCGCTGACCCAGCCGCCCAGTGCGATCTGCAGCATCAGCAGCGCCAACACAGCAGCCACCCCGGCCCGGCTGATGGGGCCACCTGGCAGGGCCAAGGGCCGCTGGCGCAGCGACGCATGCTGCAGCACCAGCAGCGCCAGCAACACCATCGCCCCCAGCAGATGCGCCGTGACCACCGCCGGATAAAGCTTGAGCGTGACCGTGTACTTGCCAAACAGCCCCTGCACCAGCACCCACAGCAAGGTCAGGCTGGCCCACCAGGCTGAATGCGGCAGCAACTGGCGCCAGCGCCAACTGGCCGCTGCGGCCACCAGGATCAAGGCCCCAACCACCATCGCCAGGTAGCGGTGCAGCATCTCGATCCAGGCCTTGGCGGTGGTGACCGGCCCGCTGGGCAGCGCCGTTTGCGCGGCCTGGATGTCGGCCTCTGCATCCTGCGGGCTGGCCGCGCCGTAGCAGCCCGGCCAATCAGGGCAGCCCAGGCCCGAATCGGTCAGGCGGGTGAAGCTGCCGACCACGATCAGGTCGAAGGTCAGGAAGATCGTCAAGGCGGTCAACGCTGCCAGGCGAGCGGCGGGCGCCCGGCCGCGCTGGCGCAGCCACCACCAAGCCAGCGGCAGCAGCGCCAGCAGCGCGGCCAGCAGCAGCAACCGCAGGCCGGGTGCCAGCTCCATCGACGGGACGGCGGGGCTCATCGTCACAGGCCAGGCTGGCGGGCCGGCTCAGGGCCGCGACGCCGCAGGCGCAGCGCTGGCAGTCGCAGCCGCTGGCGTGGTCACACCGGCCAGGCCGCGCAGCGGGTCGATCAGCGCCTGGCGGCCGGGCTTGTCCCAGCCGGCCGACCCCTTGAGCAGGCGGTCGATGTCGCGCTTGAGCCGATTGGGATCGGCCTGGGCCGGCGCACGCATCATCCAGTCGCCCACCGGGTCGACGATGTAGAGGTGGTCCTCCAGGCGCTGGCCCGGCGCCGGCTTCAGCCAGGCCGCCACCGCATCGCGCGGCAGGCGCAGGATGGTCATGGCCGGCGTGGCTTGCAGGGCCTTCTGCAGCTCGGGGCGGATCGGCGCGTCATCGACCACCAGCCACAGCTTGTCGATGCGGTCGGCCTCGCGGCCGGTCATCTCGCGCAACTGGCGCTGCATGAACAAGGCCCGCTCACAGGCCGATGCACAAGCCCCGCCGTCCACCACCACCAGCAGCCACTGGCCGGCCAGGCCGCGCAGCGGCTGCACCTGGCCGTCCAACGTGCGGGCGTCCAGCATCGGCAGCGGCACCGCCGGCTGGATCAGGCTGCTGTAGGCGGTGCCGCTGCCGGGACGCAGCACAAAGTAGGCCGTATAGCTGGCCACCACCGGCGCCGCGCAGATCGCCAGCACCAGCAGCATCTTCCAGCGGCCCAGCGAGCGCTGGCGCGTCAGGGCCACCGCCGGCTGGGGCAGGCCGTGGACGGTGAGGCCCAGGGGTTCAGAAGGGTCGGCCATGGTGTCAGTGCGTGATTGCAGGTTGTCGAGTGCGGCGACCCAGGCGCGGGCCCAGCGCCAGGAACCAGACCGCCAGGCCGGCGATCAAGGCCGCCAGGCCAAACCACTGGAAGGCATAGCCGTGGTGCTTGCCCACATCGACGGCGGGCGCTGGCCATTGCCGCAGCAGGCTGTCTGCCGGCACCGCCACCGGCACCGCGCCGACATCGACCGCCAGCGCCGCATCGGTTTGCTGCACGGTCCAGGGCCGCAGCGGCTGGGCGATCTCGGTCGCCCACCGTGCCAAATCCAGATTCTGCCGGATCAGGCCGCTGTCGCCCGCACCCAGCTCAAACAGCTTGGACGGCGGCGGCGCCAGGCGCCCGCTGACTTGCACCGCGCCGGCCGGGGTGGGCACGGCAGCAAGATGGCTGCGGTCCTGGAAATCGCGCGCCAGCCAGCCGCGCTGCACCAGCACCGCCGTGCCATCGGCCAGCAGCAGTGGGGTCATCACAAGGAAGCCAGCCCGGGCATTCATCTGCCGGTTGTCCAGGTAGACGGTGTGCTGGGCCAGCCAGCGGCCCTGCAGTGTGATGCGCCGGTAGTGCTGGGCCGCAGCGGCCTCGGGGTTGGATGGCAGGCGCTGCAAGTCCGGCATTGCCAAGGGCAGCAAGGGCGCCAGGCTGCCGCGCTGCTGCATCTGCGCCTGCAGCGCCAGCTTCTGGTCGGCGCGATCGAGCTGCCAGACGCCCAGGCGGGCGGTCAACAACACGCCCAGCAGCGCCGCGCCCCACAGCAAGGCGCTTGGACCTGATCGCCCGGCGGTGGTCATGCCCACGCCGGGGCCGGATAATCGGCGACCATGAAAACGCTGATCGTGATGGCTTTGGTGCTGGTGCTGCTGGTACTGGCCGGTGCGGGGTTTTTCATGGTGCGCAAGGGTGGCGATCCGGCCACCCGCGATGCCCGCATGGCCTGGGCCCTGGCCCTGCGGGTGGCGCTGTCGATCACGGTGTTCTTGTTGGTGCTGCTGGGCTGGGGCATGGGCTGGATCCACCCGACCGGCCTGCCGACCGGCCATTGATGCGGCAACTGAGCCGGCCACTGACCCGGCCGCGCCCTTGGCGCGCTGCTGCAGCGGCCCGCAGGCCATGAAAAAACGCCGCACGCGGCGGCGTCTTGCGGGCGGGCAGTGAGGCCGGTCAGAGCCAATAGACCAGGAAGTACAGGCCCAGCCACACCACGTCCACAAAGTGCCAGTACCAGGCCGCGCCCTCAAAGCCAAAGTGCCGCTCGGGCGTGAAATGGCCTTTTTGAAGTCGCAAGGTGATGAACAGCAGCATCAACATGCCGACAAACACATGGAAGCCGTGGAAACCGGTGAGCATGAAGAAGGTCGAGCCGAAGATGCCCGAGCTGAGCTTCAAGTTCAGCTCGTGGTAGGCATGCACATACTCGTAGGCCTGGAAGCTGACGAAGGTGATGCCCAGCAGCACCGTGATCCACATCCAGCCGATCGTTTTGGCGCGGCGGCCGGCGATCAAGGCATGGTGGGCGATGGTCAGGGTCAGGCCCGAGGTCAGCAAGATCGCGGTGTTGATGGTGGGGATCGGCCACGGGCCCATGGTGGTGAAGGGCTCGACGGTGCCGGCCGGCGACGCGGTGGCGCCGCCGCCCGCGCTGGGCCAGACCGCCTTGAAGTCGGGCCACAGCACGTTGTGGTCCAGATTGCCCAGCGTGGGCACCGAATGCACCCGGGCCCAGTACAGCGCGCCAAAGAAGGCCGCGAAGAACATCACCTCCGAGAAGATGAACCAGCTCATGCTCCAGCGGAACGAGACATCGACGCGATCCGAGTACATCCCGCCCTCGCTCTCGCTGATGGCCTGGCGGAACCAGACAAACAGCGTGGACAGCCAGATCACCAGGCCCGCCATCAGCAAGTAGGCGCCCCAGCCGGCGCCGTTGACCCACTGGGCGGCGCCCAGGATCACGCAGAACAGGCCCAGCGAGGCCATTGCCGGGAAGCCCGATGGGCTGGGCACGAAGTAATAGGGAATGACCCCTTGGGGCGTCGCAGCGGACATCTTGGGTGTTCTCCTCGGGACCTGAAAAGTTAAAAGTGGATTCGCGGGTTGGGGGGGTCTTGGGGTCTTGGGGTCTTGGGGTCTTGGGCGTTGCAGGGGCCGACTGTCAGTTCGTCAGCCTGTCAGCCTGTCAGCCCGCCACCCCGCTGCCCACCACCCAATTGACCAGCAACACCAGCGTGGCCACAAAAATGGCGGCGCTGATGATGCCAACGATGACCAGGTGCACCGGGTTGAGCTTGGCCACATCCTGCGCATGGCCAGCCGACCGGCGCACCCCGAAGAAGGACCAGGCCACCGCGCCAAAGGTCTGCAGCAGCGAGCCTTTCCGCTTTGCCGGGTTGACGCCGGGCTCGCTCACAGCACCTTGCCTGCGCCGGCCACTGACCCGGCCACCGACCCGGCAACCGACCCCGCGACCTTGCCCGCCACCTCGAAGAAGGTGTAGGACAGCGTGATAGTGGTGACATCCTTGGGCAGCTTGGCGTCGATGTAGAACACCACCGGCCACTCTTTGCGCTCACCGGGCTTCAGGATGTACTCGTTGAAGCAGAAGCACTCGACCTTGTTGAAGTGCGCGCTGGCACGCATCGGCGCATAGCTGGGGATGGCCTGCGCCGCCATCGTGCGGTCTTGCACATTGCGGAACTCGTACATCACCGTGGCCATCTCGCCGGGGTGCACCTGCAGCGAGCGCAGCGCCGGCTTGAACTCCCAGGGCCCGCGCGAATTGGCGTCGAACTCCACCGTGATGCTGCGGCTCATGTCAACCTGGGTGCTGGCCTTGCGTGCGGCCGCGCTGCCGCCGGTGGTGACGCGCTCGCTCACCGACAGGATATTGATGCCCAGTGCGGCGCAAATGGTTCGGTACATCGGCACCAAGGCATAGCCGAAACCGAACATCGCCAGCACGATCACGGCCAGCTTGCCCACCATGCGACGGTTGTCGCGGTGCAGCGCAGGGATCAAGGAGGGCAGGGCCATGGACGGATGGCCAATCAGTGGCTGAGCAGGATCATCTTGGCCATGAAGCCAAGAAAGAACACCAGCGCCACCGACGCCAATGCCAGGCCCAAGCGCCGGTTGGCCTTGCCTAACGCCACACGTTCGGCCACACGGTCGGCGTCAGAAGGTCCGGGCATCGCGATCAGGGCCATCAAGCCAGCAGCCGGGTGGCCGACGCATCCAGCTTGGGCGGCGTCTCGAAGGTGTGGTAGGGCACTGGCGAGGGCAGCTCCCACTCCAGACCCTCGGCGCCTTCCCAGGGCTTTTGCGCGGCCTTGGGGCCGATGCCACGCATCATCGGGATCACCACGAAGATGAAGAAGTAGACCTGCGCAAAGCCAAAGGCAAAGGCCCCCACCGAGGCGATGGCGTTGAAATCAGCGAACTGCATCGGGTAGTCGGCATAGCG
>JANLZT010000328.1:0-15745 GCA_031366465.1 Betaproteobacteria bacterium
CACGCTGGAGGCCCGCGGCCTGGACGCCACCCCGGCTATCCAGGCCAAGCTGAAGAAGGCCGGTGACCCTGCGGCGGTGGCCATCCTCGACATCATCCTGCGCGACGAGATCGGCCATGTGGCGATCGGCAACCGCTGGTACCGCTGGCTGTGTGCGCGCGATGGGCTGGACCCGATGGCGCTGTATCCGCAATTGGTGGCACGCTACGCGGCACCTCGGCTGCGGCCGCCCTTCAACCACGCGGCGCGCCTGGCGGCCGGGTTTACCCCGGCTGAGTTGGACGCCTTGGCCGGGCCTTGAGCCGGCTGGGCGGCCGGCCGCGTGCTGGCGGCAGGCAGTCTGTCACGCGGCCCCCCCTGACTGAGGGCCCGGTCGAGAGTGTCCAGACACTAAAATCGTTCAATGACTAAGAAAGCAGTGACCATGGATCGCGACGAAGGCAGTGAGAACTCCGGTGCAGCCGCGAACGCCGTGGTCACGTCCAGCATGGAGTCCAGGCGCCGCCTGATCCGCGCTGGTTTGGTCAGTGCACCGGTGCTGATGACCTTGGTCAGCCGGCCGGTGCATGCGGTGGATTGCAAATCAGCCTCGGCCACGGTGTCGGCCAATGCCAGCGGCAAGGCCCTGTCATGCCTGGGCGACGGCCCGGTCACCTGGCGCGATGCGGCCAGCTGGGGGGTGGTGGACAAAGCCACGGCGTTGCTGTCTACCTACCTGCCCAGCGCCCCGGTTCCCACTGGCCTGCCGCCCAACCCGACCTTGCTGCAGGTGCTGCAAAGCACCAGCGGCCTCGCCACCGACGTGCTTGCGCGCAACGTCGTGGCCGCCTTGCTCAATGTGCTGTCGGGCAAGAACCCATCCCAGGTGGTGACGCAAGCCATGCTCAACACCATCATCGGCGCTGGCGGCAACTTCAATCCCAGCCCGGGCGTGCCCTGGAACACCGCCCAAACCAATGCCTGGCTGGTGACGCTGTTTGTGACGCCTTGAGCGTCGGCGCTGCCGCCTGCACCCGTCTGTGCTTGAACGCTGGTGCGTGGCCCCGCCTGCCTGCTTCGACTGGCGGGCCTGGGACGATGAAGCGGTGGTCTTTGTGCATGCCAGCGGTGACACCCACGCGCTCGGCCCTGCCGCAAGTGCCCTGCTGCTGGCGATGCTGCGAGACCGCGGCCCGGCGCGCCCGGCACCGGCCTGGCTGGCCTTGATCACCGACGCCGCCCCGGGCGAGCCCGCCACGGCCGACACCGCCCCCATCACCGACGCCGAGGCCTTGGCCTTCGAGCAGGTCCTGCTGGGGCTGGAGCGCATCGGGCTTGTGGTGCGTCAAGCCCCTTGATCGTCAGCGACCTCGCACCCAACAGCCTGCGGGCGCGGCTGCGCGGCCCAGGCCTGTGGCTGCGCACCGGCCCGCTGGTCATCCGGGTGAGTTCGCAACTGGCGGCCGTGGCCGAAGGCGTCGCCCAGTTGTACGCGCTGCATCCGGTCGAGGCCGAAGGCAGCTTTGCCGATTTCCATGTCAGCGTGGACCGCCCGGCCGGGCTGCGGCGCTGGGTGCAGCGGCAAGTGGTTTTCTACCTGGACGGCGAGCCGCCGTTCGCGCCCCTGCCCGGCCAGCAGGGATTTCCGCTGCTGGAATGGGGCCTGAATTGGTGTGTCTACAGCCACTGCCACCAGTACCTGACGCTGCACAGCGCAGTGGTCGAGCGCGACGGCCTGGCGATGATCCTGCCGGCCCCATCGGGCTCGGGCAAATCCACCTTGTGCGCGGCGCTGGCGTTTCGCGGTTGGCGGCTGCTGTCGGACGAGCTGGCGGTGATCCAGCCCGAGACCGGGCAACTGGTGGCCTTGCCGCGGCCGATCAGCCTGAAGAACCGTTCGGTGGAGGTGCTGCGCAATTTCGCGCCCGAGGCGATGATCGGCCGGGTGGTGCCCGACACCATCAAGGGCTCGGTGGCCCATGTTCGCCCGCCGCCCGACGCCCTGGCGCGGGGCCAGCAAGGCGCCCGCCCGCGCTGGATCGTGCTGCCGCGCTATGTCGCCGACGCCCCGGCGCAATTGCGTCCGCTGCCGCGCGCCAAGGCCCTGATGGCGCTGCTCGACCACGCCTTCAACTACAACCTGCATGGCCGCGAGGGCTTTGCCGCACTGGCCCGGGTGGTGGACGCCTGTGACTGCTACGAGTTCAGCTACGGCCGACTGGATGATGCGGTGGCACTGTTTGATCGCCTGGTTCAAGACGCGCGCCGGGCGCCCGCTGCATGACCCGCCTGGGCCGCGACCATGTCATCGACGCGCTGCGCGACCCGCACAGCGTGCGCGTGCTCGACGCCGCCGGCTGGGATCTGCTGGTGCGCCAGGCCCGCCGCGCCGACCTGCTGGCCCGGCTGGCAGGTTTGTTCGACGCGCAGGGCCTGACGCCGCATCTGCCGGCCGGGCCGGCGGCGCATTTTGAGTCGGCCCGGCAGGTCGGCCGGGCCCAGCAAGCCGAGGTGCTGCGCGAGATCGAACACATCCGCCGGGCGCTGCTGCCCTTGGGTGTGCCCATCACCCTGCTCAAGGGCGCGGCCTATGTGGCGGCCGGGCTGCCGGCCGCCGCCGGCCGGCTGTTCTCGGACATCGACATCCTGCTGCCGCAGGCCAGTCTGGGCCAGGCCGAGGCCGCGTTGATGTTGGGCGGCTGGGCCAGCACCCACCACAGTGCTTACGACCAGCGCTACTACCGGCAATGGATGCACGAGCTGCCACCAATGATGCATGTGCGCCGCCAGACCGCGCTGGATGTGCACCACGCGATCACCCCGCTGACCGCGCGCTGGCCGGTGGACAGTGCCCGGCTGCAGGCGGCGGCGGTGGCGTTGCCGGGCACCGCCGGCCTGGCGGTGCTGGCACCGGCCGACATGGTGCTGCACAGCATGGTGCATCTGCTGCTCAACGAAGAGCTGAGCCATGGCCTGCGCGATCTGTCAGACATCGACCTGCTGCTGCGCCACTTTGGCGCCGAGCCGGCGTTCTGGCCGGGCTTGGCTGGCAGGGCCGAATCGCTGGGCCTGGCGCGTGCGCTCTACCACGCGGTCGACAGCGCGACCGGCATCCTGGGCACGCCGGTGCCGCTGGCGATGCGCCAGGCCCTGGCAGCGGTGGCCACCGCCACGCCTGCCGCGCCGCTGGCGGCACTGATGCGCGGGCTGTGGCGGCGCGCGCTGCGCTCACCCCACCCGTCGGCGGGCGACCGCCGCACCCCGATCAGCCGCTGGGCCTTGTACCTGCGCGCCCACTGGCTGCGCATGCCGCCGCTGCTGCTGGCCCGCCACCTGGGCATCAAGGCCCTGGGCCTGCACATCACGCGCGCCGAGCGCGAACTGGCGCAGCGCGCCGCCAACCCCAAGCCGTGATGCCAGCGGCCGGGCCCGAGCGGGGCCGGCAAGCCCTCAATCGGCGTAGACCCCGGCGGCCTTGATCACCGGCGCCCAGCGCTCGGTTTCCTGCTTCAGCCAACTGCGCAGCCCTTCGGGCGTGAGCTTGGCGTCGGGCACGATCTCGGCGCCCAGCTCGGCCATCCGGGCCATCACCATCGGGTCTTTCAAGGCGATGCGGATGGCGGCATTGAACTTCTCGGTGGCCTCGCGGGGCGTGCCCTTGGGGGCATAGATGCCGTGCCAGACCATCACCTCGAAGCCCTTCAAACCCTGCTCGGCCAGCGTCGGCGCATCGGGCAGGGCCTTGATGCGCTGGGCGGTGGTCACGCCATAAAAGCGCAGCGAGCCGGCCTTGATCTGCGGCACGGTCTGGGTGGTCTGGTCACACATCAAATCAACCTGGCCGCCCAGCAGCGCCTGCATCGCCGGGCCGGTGCCGCTGTAGGGCACGGTGGTGAGATCGACCCCCACCGCCTGGCGGAACACCATGCCGCACAGGTGCGACACCGCGCCCAGCCCGGCATGGGCCAGGTTGACCTTGTCGCCATTGGCCTTGAGGTAGGCCAGCAGCTCGGGCAGGTTTTTGGCCGGCAGGTCCTTGCGGCCCACCAGCGTCATTGGCACGTCCACCGCCTGGCTGACGTACTCAAAATCGGTCAGCGGGTTGTAGGCCAGCTTGCGGTACAGCGCCGGGGCGGTGGCCATGCCGTTGTGGTGGATCAAGTAGGTGTAGCCGTCGGGCGTGGCCCGCGCCACCGCAGCGGCCGCCAGGGTGCCGCCGGCCCCCACCTTGTTCTCGACCACCACGGTCTGGCCCAGCGCCTTGCCCATCGGGATGCTGAGCGTCCGGGCCACCACGTCGGTGGGCCCGCCAGCGGCAAACGGCACCACCCAGGTGATGGGGCGGCTGGGATAGCCCTGGGCCCAGGCGTCGACGCTGCTGAGCGCCAGCCCTAGCGCAATGCTGGCAAAGGTGATTCGTGAGCGCATGGTCTGCGGGTCTCCAGGCATCAGAACGAGTAGCGACCCATCAGGTCGATGCGCTGCATCGCGCCCTTCTCGCCCGAGAAGGTCTGGCGCTCGCCAACGATCAGCTCACCGCCCAGCTCGACGTTCTTGATCGGCGAATAGATCAGGTTGACAAACAGCTGCTGCAGCCGCTTGTTGTCCACCGCCTGCGCGGTCTTGCCCTTGTTCAGGCCGAAGGCCAGGGTGCCGCGCAACAGGTCGCTGAAGGTCTTGGTATAGCCCACTACCAGGCCCTGGTTCTTGTCAAAGCTGATGGCGCCGGTGGCGGCGTCGATGGCATAGCCGTTGCTGCCATAGAGCTGGTCGATGTCGCCATCGACGGCGGTGAACTGGCCCATCAACAGGTCTTTGTCGGTGAGCTTGAAGCTGCCACCCACGCCGACCCCATAGCCGCGCTTGGTGGCCGTGAGCGAGCGCTTCTCGTGTGCCAGGGCGCGCAGATTGACAGCGCCCCAGTCAAAGCTCTGGTCGGCGCGCAGCACGATCTGGGGCAGGCGCTCGTGGGCGCTGCCGCCGCCGAACTGGTCCTCGGGGTCTTCGAGCGCGACGGTGAACTTGTAGCCGGCCTTGGCGTCGCCGTAGCTGTAGCGGATCATCGTGCGGCGCGAAAACGGCGCGCCTATCGGGCCGTTGAAATCCACCGTCTCGGGCAGGTCGTCCAGGTCCATGAAGGTCGACCAGGTCTGGCCGACCAGGAAGCCGGCGTACTCACCGTAGGCCTGGCGCAGCCGCAACCGGTTGCGGTTGCCGCCGCCATAGCTGTAGAAATCGGCCTCGACCTTGGTGTTGAAGGTGCCGGCGCTGGTGGGGGTGGAGGTCTCGAAGCCGAAGCGCGAGGTCTGCGCCGTCAGCTTGGTCTTGCCCTTCAGGCCCAGGGCGGCGTTGTTGGCCACCTCGCTGCCGACCGGCTGGAAGGTCAGATCGGTGAAGCTGTCGCTGGGGCCGGAGCGGCCGACGTCGTGGATCAGGTGGGCCTCGGCATAGCCGTAGAGGCGGATCGAGGTCTCCGAGCCCGGCAGCCGGAAGCCCCCGCCGATGTCGCCCAGCACCACCGCGTCCTTGGCCTTGATCTCCAGCTGCTCGATGCGCTCGCCCCAGCCGCTGTTATCAGCCGCCTTCGAGTCGAGCTTGACCGCGCTGCTGCGGGCGGTCTCGGCGGCTTGGCGCAGGGCATTGACCTCGGCGCTCAAGCGGCGGATCTCATTGCGCATTTCATCGAACTCGGCCTTGCTCTGGGCCAGCGCCGGGGCGGCGCCCACCACCAGCAGCGATGCCGCCAGGCCGATCAGCGTGGGTTGCAGTTTCATCGTCTTCTCCTTGTCGATACTCAATGCAGGATCTGGCCCAGAAAGGCGCGGATGCGCTCGTTGTCCTGGGCCGCAAAAAAAGTCTCGGGCGGCGCGTCGGCGGCGACCCGGCCCTGGTCGATGAACAGCACCCGGTCGGCCACCTCGCGGGCAAAGCCCATCTCGTGGGTGACCACCAGCATCGTCATGCCGCTCTTGGCCAGTTGCTTCATCACGTCGAGCACCTCCTTGACCATCTCGGGGTCAAGCGCCGAGGTCGGCTCGTCGAACAGCATCACCTTGGGCTGCATCGCCAGGCTGCGGGCAATCGCCACCCGCTGCTGCTGGCCGCCCGACATCTGGAACGGGTGCTTGTGCGCATGGTCTTGCAGGCCCACCCGCGCCAGCAGCTCGCGGGCCCGGCTTTCAGCCTCGGTGCGCGTCAGGCCCCGCACCCGGCGCGGCGCCAGGGCCACGTTCTCCAGCACGGTGAGGTGGGGGAACAGGTTGAACTGCTGGAACACCATGCCGACCTCGGCGCGCAGTTTGTCCAGCGCCTTGGCATCGTCATTGACCTCAATGCCGTCAACCACGATGCGGCCGTCGTCATGCGCCTCCAGCCGGTTGAGCATGCGCAGCAGCGTGCTCTTGCCCGAGCCCGAGGCGCCGATGATCACCGCCACCTCGCCGGCATTGAAGTGGGTGCTGATGTCCCTCAGCACATGGTGGGCGCCAAAGTGCTTGTTGACGCCCTCGACGGTGATCAGCGGTTTGGCGTTGGCGGCGGGAGCAGTCATCCCAATTTGCCCTCGATGTCGTAGCGGCGCTCGACGGCGTCGCTGATGGCCGTCATCACGGTGGTCAGCAACAGGTAGATGATGGCCGTGGCGATGAACACCGGCACCGCCTGGAACGAGGTGCTCTTGACCTGCGAGCCGGCATTGGTGAGCTCGACCACACCAATCGTGAAGGCCAACGAAGAATCCTTGAGCAGCGCGACGATGTTGTTGACCAGCGGCGGCAGCGCAATCTTGAAAGCCTGCGGAAAGCTGATGTCGATGAAGGTGTGCCAGCGCGACAAGCCCAGCGAGCGCGCGGCCTCGATCTGGCCCTTGGGCACCGCCAGCAGGCCGGCGCGGATGGCCTCGGCGTTGTAGGCGCCGACATTGAGCGCCAGCGCGATGCAGGCGGCGGTGAACTCCGAGAAGCGCAACCAGGGGCTGATCTCGGGCAGCGCAAAGTAGACAAACAGCACCTGCACCAGCAGCGGCGTGCCGCGCATCACCCAGATGTAGAAGCCGGCCAGCCAGCGCAACGGCGCCAGCTTGGACACCTTGCCGAGTGCTGCCAGCACCCCCAGCACCACGCCGATCACGCCTGAGACCAGGGTCAGTTGCACCGTCACCCGGGTGCCGTCTGCAAACAACTGGGCGTTGTTGCCGATGGGGTCGGGCGCCATCGCCAAGGGGATGGGGATCAGCCACAGGATCAACAGCAGCAGCACCGCCGCCGCCAGCATCGTGGCGCTGCTGCGCTGCTGGCGCGACCAGGCGGCGGGCCACAGTGACAGCGACACGGACAGGGCACGGTCCAAGGCAGGTTCGCGCGCTGAGGGTTGAGGCGGTGAGGGTTGCGCGGGCTGTCAAGGCCGCGCTTACTTGCAGCGGATGTCTTCGTTGAACCACTTCTTGCTGATGGCGGCATAGCTGCCATCGGCCAAGATCGTGGCCAGGGCCTTGTTCACCTCGCTGGCCAGCCCGGTATTGCCCTTGGCCACCGCCGAGGCAATGCGCTCAACGAACAGAAAATCCCCCATCTTCATGCCCGCACCCGGGTTGGCCGCCAGCGAGTTGACGGCCACAAAGCGGTCCGTCACCCAGGCATCGACCCGGCCGCTGACCAGCGCGGCGCGGGCGTCGGTGTCCTGCGGAAAGTTCTTGACCTCCTTGACGGCCGAGACCTTCTTGACGTTCTCGAGGTAGGTGGTGCCGGTCTGCACCGAGATCACCTTGCCGGCCAGGTCGGCGGCGGTCTTGATGGCCGCGTCCTTGGCGATGATCACGCCGCCCGAGCAGTAGTGCGGCTCGGTGAAGGTGACGGCCTTGGCGCGCTCGTCGGTGATGCCGTGCGAGGCGATCACCATGTCCCAGCGGTCCTGGCGCAGGCCGGTGAGCAGGGCGTCGAAAGACAGCGCCTTCCACTCGACCTTCAGGCCCATCTTGCTGGCCAGGGCCTCGGCCACTTCGACCTCAAAACCGGCCAGCTTGGCGCCCTGGAAGTAGTTGAACGGGGCGAACTGGCCCTCGGTGGCAATGATGATCTTGCCGTCCTTCTTGATCTCGTCGATGCTGCGGGCATCGGCCTGGGTGGCCAGGCCGACCAGGCCGACCAGGGCCGACAAGACCAGTGCGCTCTTCTTCAACAACGGCAGCATCGACATGGCAGAGAAATCCTTTTCAATGAAACGGCGCCTCCGGGCGCCTGGACCGGCTGGATTCTAGGAGTGCCGCGCAAGCGGCCTGGCAGGTATCAACCCGGGTCGAAAAAGTAGCGCTTCAGGCCGGCCAACACCATCTCCACCGCCACCGCGGTGAGCACCAGGCCCATCAGTTTTTCGATCGCTGCCACCATCGCCGCGCCCAGCCAGCGCCTGATCCGGTTGGCCGATAGCAGCACCCCGGTGGACACCGCCATGGCCAGCGTCAATGCAGCCACCCAGTGCCACAAGCGCTCGGGCTGGCGCGAGGCCAGCAGCAAGACCGTGGCCATCGCCGACGGGCCGGCCAGCAAGGGCACCGCCAGCGGGAACAGGAAGGGCTCGGCGGGGCTGTCGGCGGCATAGCCCTCAGCGCCACCGGCAAAGATCATGCGGATCGCGATGATCAGCAGGATCACCCCGCCGGCCACCTCCAGCGAGCGCTCGGACAGCCGCATCAGCGACAAGAAACCCTGGCCGCCCAGCATGAAGGCCAGCAGCACCGCAAAGGCCATCACGCCCTCGCGCAACGCCACCCGGCGGCGCCGCTCGGGCGGCACACCTTGCAGAACCGAGATGAAGATCGGCAGGCTGCCCAGGGGGTCAAGCACCAGCAGCAGCAGCACCAGGGCCGAGAGAAAACTGTGGTCCATGGCCGGCATTGTGCGGTGCGGCTTGCGGGCAATCAGCGGCTGAACTGCAGCCCATCAGCGCCGCCACAGCCCTGGGCGGCCCGGCCGAGGCTGCGATTACCATTGCCCGGTTTGCTGCCTCCAACGTCAAGCACCCAGCGGCCCCAGGCCCGCGATGCTGCCCCTGCCGCTGTGGCGGGCCCCGCCGCCACCCCGACAGATGCCCACCTTTGCGGACGCCATGCCTTCAACACTTTCACGATCCGCACTGGCCCTGGTGGCCTGGCTTGGCCTGGCCGGGCCGGTGTTGACTCAGCCGGCACCGGCTGGCGCGCCAACGGCCACACCGGCCGCCCTGGCCACGCCAGCCACCAACCCCGCCGACCCACCGGCCGGCATCGTCAAGCGCAGCCAGGGCGAGGTCAGCCTCGAGCGCGCCGGCCAGCGTCTTCCGGTGGCCGCTGGCACGGTGCTGCGGGTGAGCGACACCCTGCGCACCGGGCCCGCCAGCAGCTTGGGGCTCACGCTGCGCGACGACACCTTGCTGACCCTGGGCCCGGACGCCGAGCTGGCACTCAGCAGCTTTGCCTTCGACGCCACCTCGCAGGACGGCAATCTGCTGGCCTCGTTGTGGCGCGGCAGCCTGCACCTGGTGACCGGCCTGATCGCCAAGAAAACGCCCGAGCGGGTGAAGGTGCAAACCCGCACCGTGGTGCTGGGCGCCCGGGGCACCGAGTTCATCGTCGAGACCCTGGCCAGCGGCACCACCCCATGAGCCGCCATTGGCATCCTCCGCGCCGGTCGGGCCGGCCATTGGCTGCCCTCGATCACCTGGCCGGCGGCTTGGCCTTGCTGGTGCTCGCGGCCTGCACCACGCCGCCGCCAGCGCCGCCAGCACCGCCCCCCGTGAGCGACCGCATCGTGCTGCTGCCGCAGGCCGGCGGCGGGCCCAGCGCGCTGGAGATCAGCACCGCCACCGGCCAAAAGCTGCGGCTCGACCAGCCCTATGCCAGCGCCGAGCTGCAGGGCGGCAGCCTGCTGGCGGTTGCCAGCGACGCCGCGGCGGTGCAGGCCCGCTACGGCAGCTTGCTGGCCCAACAGCCGGCCCGGCCGCGCAGCTTCATCCTGCCCTTCGAGGCCAACACCACCCGGCTGGGCCCGGCTGCGGCGCCAGTGCTGGCCGAGGTGCGCGCCGCGCTGGCCCAGCTGCCGGCGGCCGAGCTGATCGTCACCGGCCACACCGACAGCGTGGGCAGCGTCGAGAGCAACGACCGGGTGTCGCTGGCGCGTGCCGAGGCGGTGCGCGAGTTGCTGGTCAGTGCCGGCGTTGATCGCGCGATGGTCTCGGTGGTGGGCCGCGGCAAGCGCGAATTGCTGGTGCCCACCGCCGACGGCGTGGCCGAGGCCCGCAACCGCCGTGTCGAGATCAAGATCCGGTGAAGCACTGAGCCCGGCCCGCGGCGCAGCGAGCCGCGCGGTCGGGCTGGTGCTTGACCGCGCCGCCTACCCGGTCTGGGTGCGCTGGCTGCTGTTGGCCTGGCTGGCATTGCTGATGGGCCACGCGCTGGGCTGGCTCCCCAGCGCCGCGCTGCGGCAGGCTGATCGCTGGTTGTATGACCTGCGCCTGCAGGCCATGGCGCCCGGCCAGGCCGACCCCCGCATCGTGCTGGTCGACATCGACGAGCGCTCGCTCGCCGCGCATGGCCGCTGGCCTTGGCGCCGTGGCCTGCTGGCTGACTTGCTGGCGGCGGTGGCCGACCAGGGCGGCGCCCGGTTGATCGGTCTGGACCTGGTGCTGGCCGAGCCCGACCTGGCGAGTGCCCGGGCAGCGCTGCAAGCCCTGGCTGATCGCACACCCCAGGATGCCGGTCTGCAGGCGGCGGTGGCCTTGCTGGCGCCGCAACTCGACGACGACGGGCGCCTGGCCGGCGTGCTGCTGCGGGTGCCGGTGGTGCTGGGCTTCCATTTGTCCAACGAGCCCGGCGCCGCCCGCATCGGCGTGCTGCCGCCGGGTGTGGCGCCGCTGGCCGCGCTGGGCCGCCAGGCCGCTGCCTTGCCAAGCTGGTCGGGCCACGGCGGCAACCTGCCGCAGTTGCAGGCCGCCGCCAGCCTGGGCGCGGGCCACCTCAATGCGCTGGTTGACAGCGATGGCCTGGTGCGCCAAATGCCAATGCTGGTCCAACACGACGGCCAACTGCATGCCACGCTGGCGCTGGCCATGGCCCGCGCGCTGCTGGGCGCCGCACCCGGCCCGGGCGCACCACCGGCGCTGGCGGCAGTCAGCTTCGAGCCCGCCGACGGGCCGCTGCGGGCCCTGCACCTGCGCACCGACGCGGCCGCCCGCCAGGTGGGCAACGGCGCCTGGCCGGCCCGGCTGCGCATCCCGGTGGACGCCGCCGCCCAGGCCTGGGTGCCCTACAGCGCCGCCGGCACCGGCTTTGCGCGCCTGTCGGCCACCGATGTGCTGGCCCACAAGCTGCCGCCCGAGGCCCTGCGCGACAAGCTGGTGTTGCTGGGGGTGAGTGCGCCGGGCCTGGTCGACCAGCGGCCCACGCCGGTCGACCCGGCCATGCTGGGCGCCTCCGTGCATGCCCACCTGCTGGCCGGCCTGCTGGGCCAGCGCTTGCTGGCCACCCCAGCCGACGCGCCGTTGATCGAGGCTGGCGCGCTGGCAGCGCTGGCCAGCTTGCTGTGGTGGTGGCTGCCGCGGCTGCGCCTGTGGCAGTGCGGCGTTTTGTGCGCGGGCGTGTTGCTGGCCGTGCTGGCGGCGCAGTCGGCCGCCTGGGCCCTGGGCGGCTGGGTGCTGCCGCTGGCCAGCCTGCTGCTGCTGCCGATCACCCTGCTGCTGGGCCACGGCCTGCTGGCCTACCGCCACGCCACCGGGGCGCGCCACCAGTTGGCCGCGCTGTTTGGGCAATATGTGCCGCCCGAGCTGGTCGCCCGCATGGCCCTGCAACCCGGCCGCTACAGCATGCACAGCCGCAGCGCCGAGCTGACCGTGCTGTTTGCCGACGTGCACGGCTTCTCGGGCCTGGCCGAGCACATGCCACCGGCCGAGCTGGGCGCGATGATGAACCTGATCTTCTCGCACCTGACCGACGTGATCCGCGAGCACCGCGGCACGCTGGACAAATACATCGGCGACTCGGTGATGGCCTTCTGGGGCGCCCCGCTGGACGACCCCGACCATGCCCGCCGTGCGGTCGCCACCGCCCAGGCCATGCAGGACCGCCTGCCGGCCCTGCATGCCGAGATGGCCACCCGGGGCTGGCCGCCGCTGGAGATCAACATCGGCATCAACACCGGCAACATGGTGGTGGGCGACATGGGCTCGCGCCACCGCCGGGCCTACACCGTGATGGGTGACGCGGTGAACCTGGCGGCCCGGGTGCAGGCCCTGTGCAGCCAGTTTGGCCTGGGCCTGGTGATCGGCGACACCACCCGGCGGGCCCTGGGCAACACCCTGTGCCTGGCGCTGGGCCGCATCTTGGTGCGCGGCCGTGACGCCCCGATCCAGGTCTGGCATCCGCTGCGCTTCAAGGCCGGGCAAGACCCGCATGCCGATGTTTTCAGCCGCGAGTGGGCCCGCATGCGGCAAGCGGTGGAGGGTGGCCGCACCGACCAGGCCCACGCCTTGCTGGACGCGCTGCAGGCCAACCTGTCGCTGCAGCCGCTGTGCCGCTGGCAGCGCCGGCAATTGCTGAGCGGGCAGACACCCGAGATCACGCTGCATCCGGCGCATTGACGCGGCCCTCAGGCCATCAAAGCTCCCCGACCCTCAAGCGCGCGGGTGGTGGTTGGCATGCAACTGGCGCAGCCGCTCACGCGCCACATGGGTGTAGATGGTGGTGGTGGCGATGTCGGCATGGCCCAGCAGCAACTGCACTGCGCGCAAGTCGGCACCATGGTTGAGCAGATGGGTGGCAAAGGCGTGGCGCAGGGTGTGCGGTGAAATCGGCACCCGGATGCCGGCGGTCAGCGCATGGCGCTTGACCAGGGCCCAGAACATCTGGCGGGTCATCGCGCCGCCGCGCGCGGTGACAAACAGCGCGTCGCTGCGCTGGCCGGCCAGGATGGCCTCGCGGGCCTGGGCCAGGTAGCGCTCGACCCAATCCTGGGCCTCGCCGCCAAACGGCACCAGGCGCTCCTTGCTGCCCTTGCCCAGCACCCGCAGCACGCCGTCATTGAGGCTCAGGCGCACGCTCTGCAGGCCCACCAGCTCGCTCACCCGCAGGCCGCTGGCGTACATCAGCTCCAGCATGGCGCGGTCGCGCAGGCCCAGTGGCTGGTCGGTGTCGGGCGCGCCCAGCAGGGCTTCGACCTGCAGCTCTGAGAGCAGTTTGGGCAAGCGCACGGCCAAGCGCGCGCTGCCCAGGCGCAGCGTGGCGTCGTCGGTCACCAGGTGCTCGCGCAGCGCCCAGCGAAAAAAACGCTTGAACACCGTCAGCCGCCGGTTGGCGGTGCTGGCCCGGGTGGCCGGGTGGCGGTGCGTGGTGTAGGCCAGCAGGTCGGCCTCAGTGCTGCTGGCGATGGCCCGGCCTTGGCTTTCAGCCAGCCATTGGGCATACAGCGTCAGGTCACGCCGGTAGGCGTCCAACGTCAGGCGGGCCAGGCCGTCCTCGACCCACAGCGCATCGACAAAGCGGACTATCAGTGAGCGGCTGGCCGCCGGCAGCGGCACGCGGGGTTGGTCCTTGGCGGGGTCCATGGGCGGCGTCTCACTCCAGCTTGAGCTTCTGGGCCTCGACCACTTTTTTGTAGACCTCGAACTCGGCCTTGATCTGCGCGCCAAACTCAGCCGGGGTGTTGGCCACCACCAGTGAGCCGGTGGCCTCGATGCGGGCCTTGACCTCGGGCAGCTCGGTGGTTTTCTTGATCGCCGCATGCACCTTGTCGACCACCTCCTTGGGCAATCCCTTGGGGCCGTAGACGCCGTAATAGGCCATGCGGTTGACCGGCTCCAGGCCGACTTCCTTGAAGGTGGGCACATTGGGCAGCTGGCTCAGGCGCTGCGGCGCGGCCACCACGATGGGCACCAGCCGGCCGTCCTTGATGAAGGGCAAGGCTGAGGGCATGTTGTCGAAGATCACCGGCACCTGGCCGGCCACCGTGTCATTGAGCGCCGGCCCGGCGCCCCGGTAGGGGATGTGGGTGATGAAGGTGCCCGACAGGTTCTTGAACAGCTCCATCTGCAGATGGCCGATGCCGCCGGTGCCCGAGCTGGCATAGCTGTACTTGCCCGGGTTCTTCTTCAACTCGGCCAGAAAGCCCTTGTAGTCCTTGGCCGGGAAGGACGGGTGCACCGCGATCACATTGGGGGTGGCCGCCACATTGCTGATGGGGGTGAAGTCGGTGATCGGGTTGTAGGGGATCTTGGGGTTGATGGCCGGGTTGGCGGCGGTGGTCGACACCGTGGCCATGCCCAGTGAATAGCCATCGGGCAGCGCCTTGGCGGTCTCGTTGGCGCCCACCGACCCGCCGCCACCGGCCTTGTTCTCGACCACCAGCACCTGGCCCAGCGCCGGGCTGATCTTCTCGGCCAGCACGCGGGCCACGATGTCGGTGGTGCCGCCGGGTGCAAACGGCACCACCAGCCGCACCGGCTTGTTCGGGTAGGCCGCCTGGGCCAGCACCGCCAGTGGCGCCAGCGCCAGCGTCAAAGTGGTCAACAGCAGGGCAGCAGGGTTCATGCGGTGGCTCTCCAAGGGGCGGTACAAAAGCTCATTGTGGCGGCTGGGCCGGCCGCGACGCCGGGCGGCCAGGGCCTGCGCCGCTGCAGCCGGTCATGACGGCGCGCCCAGCAGGCCGGCGCGCAAACGGTCGTCACTGACCTGCTCCCCGATGAACACCCGCAGCAAGGCGCCGTAAAAATCCTCGCCCGGGATGGCCGCTCCCACCACCCGGCCGTTGTGCGAGAACACCAGGCCCTGGCCGGGCTGGAAATCAAGGTTCACGGTGTCGCCCGAGGCGATCTTGCCCAGCGGCTGCAGCAGGGCATCGAAGCGGGCCGCCCGATCGGCCAGCCGCACTTGCAGCTCGGGCGGGTTGTTGCGCTCCAGGCCGACGTGAAAGGCCTTGACGAACTCGCCCGCCGGCACCCCCCAGAGCATGCGGATCTGCAATCGCTTGGCACCCGCCTGGCTGACCACCGCGTCCGCCGTGGCAGCGCGCTGCGGCAGGTACAAGGCGGCCGCATAGGCCTTGAAGATGCGCAGCGCCCGCAGCCCCGTGCCATTGAGCTGCAGCGCCTGCCCCGCCACCTGGGCCTGGGCTTCGAAGCGCACCCCACCAATCGGGTTGGCGGGTTCGGCCGCCTGTGCCGACTGGCCCCCCCCCGCCAGGCAGGCCAGCAGCAGCAACAGACGGGTGATCAAGGCACGGTGAAGGTGGTGCATGGATGGGGCTGGGCCGAAGAGGGCTTTGAGACTGTGCTCCGCAGTTTGCCGGGCGGGCTTGCCAGGCGACAGGCGGGGCAGGCTGGCGACCAGCCCCGGACCATAACGCGACGCCGGGCATGCCGGCTGACCGGCGCTGGCACACTCGCCCGCCATGCCCGACCTGCTGATCCTGCTACCCGACTTTGCGCTGATCCTGCTGGGCTATCTGATCTGCCACCACACCGCCCTCGACCGGCCGGTCTGGGACGGCGCCGAGCGGCTGGTCTACTACCTGCTGTTCCCCATCCTGTTGTTCCAGGCCATCGTGCGCACGCCCATCACCCCGGCCGCGATGATGCAAGTGGGCGGGGTCGGGCTGGCGCTGGTGGGCACCGGCATCGCGCTGGCCTTCGCACTGGCCCGTGCCCCCGGGGTGGACCCGCTGCTGCATGCCAGCGGCGCGCAGACCGCCTTCCGCTTCAACAGCTATGTGGCGCTGGCGCTGGCCGAGCGCCTGGCCGGCGCCCA
>JANLZT010000333.1:0-1664 GCA_031366465.1 Betaproteobacteria bacterium
TAGGCCTCGCGGTCCACATGGCGGCGGGCTTCGGGGTTCTGGTGGCTGATGTCTTGGTAGAGCGTGCCGCCAAAGGCCACGTTGATGAGCTGGCAGCCCCGGCAGATGCCCAGCACCGGCTTGCCGGCGGCCATGAAGGCCTCGATCAGCTCGATTTCGTAGTGGTCGCGCACGCCGTCACCGGCCCACTCGGGGCGCAGCGGGGTCTGGCCGTAACTCGCCGGGCTGACATCCAGCCCGCCTTGCAGCATCAGGCCGTCCAGCAGGTCCACATAGCCCTGCAGATTGACCTTGCGGCGCGTCACCTCAGCGTCGTGGCTGAGCGTGGGCACCATCAGCGCCACCGCGCCGTGGTCCATGATCCAGTGGGCGAATGTCTGCTCCAGGTATTGCAGGGTCTTGCCCCGAAAGCCCAGCTCGGCCGGCACCTGGTGCATCAGCCGGGTGGAGATGCCGATGCGCAGCGGGTGGGCACTCATGCGGGGGCCTTTCGTGTGGCGGGGGCAGGCGGCAGATTCTTGGGGATGATAGAAGCAGCGCCTTGACCAACAGCTGGCACGATGTCAGCCCGCTGGACGCGCAGGCCCACCAGCTCAGTGCCTTGCCTTGAGCGCACTGCCATGGCTGAATTTGCGACAGCCCTTTCGGTTTGACAGGGGCAAGGCGCAGGCATATGCTAAGACATATGCCAAATTCACGAGAAGCCAATCGGCTGGATGAGCGCCCGGTGTCGCTGTTCCGCAATGGCCGCAACCAGGCGGTGCGCATACCGCGAGAGTTTGAGCTGGCGGGCACGCAGGCGCTGATGCGCAAGGAGGGTGACAGCCTCGTCATCACGCCGATCAAGAAGAGCCGCTTGTTGGACCTGCTGGCCGGTTGGCAGCCTCTGGCCGAGGGCTTGCCGGATGTCGAGGACCTGCCACTTCAAGAGCGCCACCTGTTCTGATGGCCGCGCTGGCCTGGATGCTCGACACCAACACGCTGTCGGACCTGATCAAGAACCCCCAGGGCCCGGTTGCCAGGCGCCTGGCGCGGGTCGACCCCGACAGCGTCTGCACCAGCATCGTGGTGGCCTGCGAACTGCGGTTTGGCGCGCAACGCAAAGCCTCGCCCCTGCTGTCGAGCAGAGTGGATGCTTTGCTGGCCGGCGTGCCGGTGCTGGCCTTGGACGGTGCCGTTGATCGCCACTGCGCCGACATCCGCTTGACGCTGGAGCGGGCCAGCACGCCCATCGGCAGCCATGACCTGTTGATTGCGGCACACGCCCGATCAATGGGCCTGGTGGTGGTCACCCATAACTTGCGGGAGTTCCAGCGAGTGCCGGGCCTGGTGGTCGAGGACTGGTTGACATCGGCGGCTTGACACCGCCCGCACAGCAGCCCTGGCCTTGATTCGCAGCATCGGCGCCGCCCATGGGCAGGGCCTGGCGGTGGTCGAAGCCAGCAAGCTGCCCTGGTGGTATGCCTTGGGGCCACCGCGTCGACCAGGGCGTGTTGGGTGCCAGGCACCCGGCACCCGGCGGCCGCGAGCCAGCCACCCTCTCAGGTGTAGATCACTGGCCGGCGGGTGGCTTTGCCGACCGCAGCAGCTTGCCAAAGTGCAGGCCCCTGGTCGTCCAACCGGGGCCCGGGCCTTGGCTTGATGCAGCCAAGCCCGCACTGCCA
>JANLZT010000386.1:0-13944 GCA_031366465.1 Betaproteobacteria bacterium
GTTGCTTGCTGGCGGTGCTGCTTGACCAGAAGGTGCGCTTCGAGGGCGGCGTGCGCACCCTCTACCTCTACCCGCTGGCGCTGAGCTGGATCGTCTCGGGCACCATCTGGCGCTGGCTGCTGTCGCCCGACACCGGCATCGAGGCCTGGTTGCACGGCGTGGGCTTCCCCAACGCGGTGTTCGACTGGATCGTGCAGCCCAAGCAGTCGCTCTACGCCTTGGCCCTGGTGGCCGTCTGGCATGGCACCGGCTTTGTGATGGCGATGTTCATCGCCGGGCTGCGCAGCGTGGACGATGCGGTGTTCAAGGCCGCGATGATCGACGGCGCCAGCCTGCCGCGCATCTACCGGCGCATCGTCCTGCCCACGCTGCGGCCCACGGTGTTCAGCGCCGCGCTGATCTTGCTGACGGCGGCGCTGCGCACCTTCGACCTGGTGGTGGTGCTCACCCACGGCGGCCCGGGCCAGAGCTATGCGGGCGGGGGTCTGCAACATGCCGGGGCCGGCCGCCAGGGTGCCGTTCTTGCCACCGGCCACAAAGTCGGCATGGCTCTGCTTGGCGCAGTTGTCGAACTTGGAAACGTCCGCATCCATGCGCACCGGCACCGAGCCCTTGGCCAGGCTGAAGGCCACCTGGGCGTCCTTGTCCATCAGCACCTGGGCCAGCGCCAATTGGGCCGGCGACCCCTTGCCATGCTTGAAGAACATGAAGGCGTCGGAGTTGAAGACATGGCCGTTGCCACGGACTTGGAAGGGGTCTCGGGCGCGGGCGATACGTCACTGCAATTGCTGGCCGGCATGATGGCCGACGGCGTGATCAACCTGATGCCGCTGGCCGGCCGGCCGGCCTGGCTGGGCATGGCGCATGACCGGCCGTGGGTCAACTGCGGCGAGTTCAGCCCCGATGACGACCTGCCCCATGTCAGCATCGACCACGCCCAGGCCGCCACTGACGCGGTGCAATACCTCATCAACCGCGGCCACCGCCGCATCGCGCTGGTCAATGGCGATGAGCGCCTGTTGTACGCCCGCCAGCGCCGGCTGGGCTACGAGGCCGCGCTGCAGCGGGCCGGCCTGCCGGTGGAGGCCAGCCTGCAGGTGACCACCCTGGCCAACCACGATGCCGATGGCAGCCAGGCGGTGGCGGCCTTGCGGTCCCCCGGGTGCCCGACGACATGGCCGTGGTGGGCTTTGATGACGTGCCGATCGCCGAGGTCTTCGAGCCCTCACTCACCACCATTGCCCAGCCGATGCTGGCGCTGGGCGCGGCGGCGGTGGACATGCTGCTGGCCCGGATGGCCGGTCAATCGCCCGGCCACCGGGTGTTGCCGCACCGGCTGGTGCTGCGCGAATCGGCTTGACCAAATCGCCAGCAGGTGCTGGCGCTGGGGCGTCAAACCGCCAGCAGGTGCTGGCGCGGGCTTGTCAAACCGCCAGCAGGTGCTGCCGGTAGTGGATCAGCTCGTCAATCGACTCATGGATATCGGCCAGCGCGGTGTGGGCTTGCGCCTTCTTGAAGCCCGCCAGCACCGCCGGCTTCCAGCGCTTGGCCAGCTCTTTGAGGGTGCTGACATCGAGGTTGCGGTAGTGGAAAAAATCCTCCAGCAGCGGCATGTCCTTGGCCAGGAAGCGCCGGTCCTGGCAGATCGAGTTGCCGCACATCGGGCTCTTGCCCTTGGGCACATAGGCCTTGAGCCAGGCGATCACTTCGGCCTGGGCCTGGGCCTCGTCGATGCTGCTGGCCCGCACCCGCTCGGTCAGGCCGCTCTTGCCGTGGGTGCCCTGGTTCCATTTGTCCATGCCGTCCAGCACCGCGTCGCTCTGGTGGATGGCAAACACCGGGCCTTCGATGCGCACGCGCAAGTGGGCATCGGTGACCACCACCGCGATCTCGATGATGCGGTCGGTGAAGGGTGACAGGCCGGTCATCTCCAGGTCGATCCAGACCAGGTTGTGCTCGCTGGCGGGCAGCGTGAGGGCATCGATGGCCGGGGCGGGGGCGGGGGCGGGGCTGCCGCAGCGCTGGGGTTGTTTTCAGTCGTGCTCATGCACCGATTGTCGCAGCGCCAATCCGTGAGATCGGGCCACAAACCCGGCCACTCAAGGACGGCCGCCTACACTTCGGGCCATGCTGTCACCTACCCTGCTCACCCTGTCATTTGCCGCCGCGCTGGTGCTGTCGCTGGCCGTCAAGCTGTGGCTGACCACCCGCCAGATGCGCCATGTGGCCGGCCACCGCAACTGGGTGCCGGCCGCCTTTGCCGGCCAGGTCAGCCTGGTTGAGCACCAGCGCGCCGCCGACTACACCCTGGCCAAGGGCCGCTTCGGCCTGCTGGCCACCGCCTTTGGCAGCTTGCTGCTGCTGGGCTGGACCCTGTTGGGCGGGCTGGACGGGCTGAACACCGCGCTGCGCGACGCCGTGCTGCCGCGCTGGGGCAATCTGGCCTACCAGTTGGCATTGCTGGCCGGCTTTGCGCTGATCGGCGGCTTGCTCGACCTGCCCTTCGATCTGTATGGCACCTTCCGCATCGAGCAGCGGTTTGGCTTCAACCGCAGCACCTGGCGGCTCTATCTGGCAGACCTGCTCAAGGGCCTGGCGCTGGGCAGCCTGATCGGCCTGCCGCTGGCCGCTGGCGTGCTGTGGATCATGGGTGCCGCCGGCCCGCGCTGGTGGCTGTGGGCCTGGGCCGCCTGGACCGCCTTCCAACTCTTGGTGATGGTGGCCTACCCGACGCTGATCGCGCCGCTGTTCAACAAGTTCGAGCCACTCGCCGACGAGACGCTCAAGGCCCGGGTGCAGGCCTTGATGCAGCGCTGTGGCTTTGCCGCCAAAGGGCTGTTCGTGATGGACGGCAGCCGGCGCTCGGCCCACGGCAATGCCTATTTCACGGGTTTGGGCGCGGCCAAGCGGGTGGTGTTCTACGACACCCTGCTGGCCAAGCTGTCGCCGTCCGAGGTGGAGGCGGTGCTGGCGCATGAACTGGGCCACTTCAAGCACAAGCATGTCACCCAGCGCTTGCTGCTGATGTTCGCGCTCAGCCTGGCCGGCCTGGCCTTGCTGGGCTGGTTGTCGCGCCAGCCGGGCTTCTACCTGGGGCTGGGGGTGCAGCCCAATCTGGCCGCCCCCAATGACGCGCTGGCGCTGCTGCTGTTCATGACCGCGCTGCCGGTGTTTGGCTTTTTTGTCAGCCCGCTGCTGGCGCAGTTGTCACGCAAGCACGAGTTCCAGGCCGACGCTTATGCCTGCGCCCAGGCCAGTGGCGCGGCGCTGGCCAGCGCGCTGCTCAAGCTGCACCAGGACAACGCCGCCACGCTGACGCCCGACCCGCTCTACGTGCGCTTTTATTACTCGCACCCGCCGGCCTGCGAGCGCCTGGCCGCCTTGCCGGCCTTGCCCGCCTTGCCCACCTCACCGGCATGAGCGACGCCCCGGGCCCGGGCGCCAGCACGCTGCGGCATGCCCACGACCTGGCCGGCAACGGCCGGGTGGTGGCCGTGCACGGGCGCCAGTGCATGGTCGAGACAGCAGACGGCAGCCGCGTGCTGTGCCACACCCGCGGCAAGAAAAGCGACTGCGTGGTGGGCGACCGGGTGCAGTGGCAGGTGGCCGGTGATGGCGGGGTGATCGACAAGGTGACTGAACGGCGCAACCTGCTGTTCCGCCAGGACGAGTGGAAGACCAAGTCATTCGCCGCCAACATCGACCAACTGCTGGTGCTGGTGGCGGTGGAACCGATGTATGCCGAGACCCAACTGGCGCGCGCGCTGATCGCCGCCGAGTTTGCCGGCATCCCCACCCAGATCGTGCTCAACAAGACCGACCTGCCCACGCTGGACGCTGCGCGCGAGCGGCTGGCGCCCTACCGGGCGATGGGCGTGCCGGTGCTGGAGCTGTCGCTCAAGCGCCAGGGTGAGCAGGCGCAAGCCCTGCTGACGCCCTTGCTGGCCGGCCGCGCCACCCTGGTGCTGGGGCCCAGCGGCATGGGCAAGAGCACCCTGATCAACCTGATGGTGCCGGCCGCTGCGGCGCAGGTGGGCGAGATCTCGGTGGCGCTCAACGCCGGCCGTCACACCACCACCAGCACCACCTGGTACTGGCTGGACCCGGCCCGCCACAGCGCACTGATCGATTCACCGGGCTTCCAGGAGTTTGGCCTGCGCCAGTTGCAGGCCACCGCCCTGGCCGCGCTGATGCCCGACATAGCGCGCCAGGCCCTGCAATGCCGCTTCTACAACTGCAGCCACCTGCACGAGCCCGGCTGCGGCGTGCGCGAGGCACTGGCGCGCGGCGACATCCACCCGTCGCGCTACCGCATCTACGGCGAGTTGCATGCGGAGCTGTCGGCCAGCAAGTGGTGAGGGAGACGCCGCCCACGCCCTCGCAGAGCTCGGGCGGTGACTGAGGCGACGAACAGTGCGCAGGCACTGTTCGACGTCCACAGTCACCCCACCAGGTTGGCCAAGGTCAGCAAGGCCACCAGCAGCATCCACAACACCATCGAGCGCCAGACCAGCCCGACCACGCTGCGCAAATGGCCCATCTGGGGCGGATCACCGGCGGTGGAGCCATCGGCCGAGCCGTCCTCGGTGGGCCCGGCATCAAAGCCGCGCGAGCGGTCGGGGGTGACACCCGGCGCCGCACCGCCACCCAGTTGCACCCCCACCGCACCGGCGGCCGAGGCCAGGATCACGCCCTCATTGGGGTATTTCCAGAGCGCCGCGTCGCGCCGCCAGGCGTTGATGGCTTCTTCAAAATTGCCCACCACCGCAAAGCCGAAGGCCGTCAGCCGCGATGGCACCAGGTCGATCAGCGCAAACAGCGTCTGTGAGACCTGCATCAAGCGCTCATTGGCGGGCACGCCCAGGGCCTTGCTGGGGTAGCTCCAGTAGCGGCTGGCGAACTCGGCCATGCGGTAGAGCACCGCACCCAGCGGCCCCAGGCCCAGCGTGCACAGCAGCACAAACCAGAAGAACACCCCAAACACATGGCGGTGCGCGGCCAGCAGGGAGTGCTCGATCACATGCCGCAGCAGCTCGGTACGCGGCAGCTCACTGGCATCCAGGTGGCGCCACTCGGCCAACAGGCGGCGGGCCTCGATCTCATCACCGCGGTCGAGGGCGTCGCGGATGTCGGTGTAGTAGTGGCTGAACTGGCGGAAACCCAGGCTCAGGTAGAGCACGCTGACATTGAAGACCAGCGCCAGCAGCACGCTCCAGTGGTGCACCGCCATGTACAGGCCGGCCACCAGCAGCCCCGGCGCACCCACCGACACCCCCCACACCACCCAGGCGTGGTGCTCGCGGCCGGCATCGAGGTTGCGGCCGGTCCAGCCCACCCACGACACCAGCGCGTGGTGCACCCAGTTGTCGCGTGGCAGCGGCTTGAACTGCTCGACGATCAGGGCCAACAGGACGGCGAAGAAACTCATTGCAAAGCATCATACCCAGGGCCGGTGGCGGCCATGCCGACGCTCAGCCCTGCGCCAGAAAGCCGTAGAGATTGCGCAGCATCGAGGCGGTGGCACCCCAGATGAAGTAAGGCTCACCACCGCGCTGCGCATCCTGCCAGGGCATCGACAAAAAACGCCGCTGCTGGCCGTCCAGCTCAACGCTGTGGCGGCGGTGGTGGGCCGGCGACATCAAGAACTGCAGCGGCACCTCAAACACCTCGGCCACCTCAAAGCTGTCGGGCAGCAGCGTGAAGCCGGGCTGCACCAACGCCACCACCGGCGTGACGCAATAGCTGGTGATGGTGGTGTAGGCCGGTAGCTGGCCGATCACCTCGATGAAGCTGCGGTCCAGCCCCACCTCTTCTTCGGTCTCGCGCAGCGCGGTGGCGACCGCATCGACGTCGTCGTTCTCGCTGCGCCCGCCAGGGAAACTGATCTGCCCGGCATGGGCACGCAAGTGGGCGGTGCGCTGGGTCAGCAGCACCTGCAGGCCATGGTCCCGCATCACCAGTGGCACCAGCACGGCGGCGGCGGTGATTTCACCCTCCGGCTGAAAGCGGCCGCCATCGCCTGGGAACTCAGGCGTCCACAGCGGTGGGTCGGCGAAGCGCTGACGCAGGGCATCTGGCTGCAGGCGGTGGGCCGGCACCGGCGGCAGGTGGGCGTCGATGCCCGTCACCGGGATGGCGTGGGGGTCGAGGATGCGGGGCGGGCGGGCGGGCATGGGGGATTGTGGCGGGGGGAATGCAAAAAGCCGCCCGGGGGCGGCTTTGTCGCGCGGCGTACTGCGCCCAACCTCTGTGGCGTGCGGCTTCGCCGCGTCGCCACGAAAACTGGGTTCGCGCTGCGCGCGACCGCGCACTGCGTGCGCAGCTAACCTTTGGTCAGCCCAGTTTTTCCTTGATCCGGGCCGACTTGCCTGAGCGTTCACGCAGGTAATACAGCTTGGCGCGGCGCACATCGCCGCGGCGCTTGACTTCGATCGATGCGATCAGCGGGCTGTAGAGCTGGAAGGTGCGCTCGACGCCCTCGCCGCTGGAAATCTTGCGCACGATGAAGCTGCTGTTCAGGCTGCGGTTGCGCTTGGCAATCACCACGCCTTCATAGGCCTGCAGCCGCTTGCGCGTGCCTTCAACCACATTCACGCTGACGATCACGGTGTCGCCTGGGGCAAAGGCCGGGATGGTCTTGTTCAGGCGCGCAATCTCTTCCAGCTCAAGGGTGCGGATCAAATCCGTCTTCGGGGCCGGTTTGGCCTCTGTCTGCATGTCTACCATCAGGTATCTCCTGGGTCGATCTTGGCGGCGCTCAGACATTGGCCCGGCAGAGGATCGAAAAGCCTTTGATTATAGCCTGGGGTCGGCAGGCGGCCCGAGCAACACTTTCTCGTCGGCCATCGACAAGCGCCCGGCCGCGCGTGCGGCGGCGATCAGCTCGGGCCGGCGCTGCGCCGTCAGCCGCAGCGATTGATCGCGCCGCCAGCGCTCGATCTGGGCATGGTGGCCGCTCAGCAGCACCGGCGGCACCGGCAACTCACCCGCGGCGGTGTGCAGGCGCTCGGGCCGGCTGTAGTGCGGGCAATCGAGCAGGCCATCGCTGGAAAAGCTGTCCTGCTGGTGCGAGGCCTCGGTGAGCACGCCGGGCTGCAGCCGGGCCACCGCGTCCAGCAGGGCCAGCGCCGGCAGCTCGCCGCCTGACAGCACAAAGTCGCCGAGCGACAGCTCCAGCGTTACCTCGGCATCGATCAAGCGCTGGTCAATGCCCTCGTAGCGGCCACACAGCAAGACCGCGCCGGCGCTGTCCTGGGCTGCCAGTTGGCGCACCAGCGCCTGCGTCAAGGGCTGGCCGGTGGGCGTGAAATGCAGCACCGGCAGCGGCGCGCAGCCGGCTGCCGGGGCGCGCTCAGCCCGCACCGCCGCCAGCGCGCGCTGCAGCGGCTGGGCCAACATCACCATGCCGGGGCCGCCGCCATAGGGCCGGTCATCCACCCGGCGGTAGTTGTCCTCGGCAAAGTCTCGCAGGGGCCACAGCCGCACATCGACTTGCCCGCCCTCGAAGGCGCGGCGTGTGATGCCTTGCGTCAGGTGGGGGCCGAACAGCTCCGGGAACAGCGTGATGACGTCAAAGCGCATCGGTTGGCGCGTCAGTGCTTGAGAGTCGTTCGAGCGGGCATGATCGAAGGGCGTTCAAGCGCTCAGTAATCCAGGCCCCAATCGACCGTGATGCGGCGCTCAGCCAGGCTGACCTCATCGATGTAGGCCGCCACAAACGGGATCAGGCGCTCGCTGGCCTCACCGGTGGCGCCATCGGCAATGTCCGGCCGGCGCAGCCGCAACACGCTGTGGGCGCCGGTATCGATCAGGCCGACCACGCTGCCCAGGGCCTCACCCTGGCGGTTGGTCACGGCCAGGCCGATCAGATCGATCCAGTAGTACTCGCCGTCGCCGACGCTGGGAAAGCTGGCGCGCGAGACAAAGATGCGTGCGCCCTGCAGCGCCTCGGCGGCATTGCGATCAGGCAGCTCTTGGGCGGTGGCCACCACGCTGTCGCCCTGCGGCTTGGCGGTGGTGATGTGCAGCATGGCCGGCCAGGCGGCCTGGGTAGCTGGGCCGGGCTTGGCATCGGGCTTGAAGTCCGGCGGCTGCAAATACCAAAGACGCGAGGCAAACAGCGTCTCTGGATCGCGAGAAAACGGTCGCACCCGGATGCCACCCTTGATGCCCCAGGCACCCAGCACCAGCCCCACCTCGATCGCGTCGTCCGGCATGGCGGGCGGCTTGCTGCCCACTGCCGACAGGGCCGGCGTCATCTCGGTGGGCAAAGCCGGCAGCCGGCGTGGCCTGCGTTCAGCCTCAGGATCAGGCCGCAGCGGCAACTGCGGCCGGCGCCAGCTGGGCTTTGGCGGCGTTGCCGACCAGGCGCTTGACGGTGGGTGACAGTTGGGCGCCGACGCCTTGCCAGTAGCTGACGCGGTCGAGTGCCACGCGCAGCGGCTGTTCGCCACCGGCGGCCATCGGGTTGTAGAAGCCCAGGCGCTCAAGGTAGCGGCCATCACGGCGCTCGCGCGAATCCGCGGCGACGATGTTGTAGAACGGGCGCTTCTTGGCGCCGCCACGAGCAAGTCGAATGACGACCATGTTGAATATCCAGGTAATCGTTGGCGACAGGCCAGCCCAGCAGACGCTCCAGGCCGATCCATCATGTTCACCGCAGCCAGTAGGGGCTCACCTGCTGCCCCACCACCGCTGCGGCGGTGTCATCGCACTCACTCTCGGGTGCGATATTTCCGGTAGCGTAGTTGCGCAAGTGTCGCCACCCACGCGCCGCCGGAAACCCAACATTATAAGCCGCCCGGGGCCCGATATGGCAGTAGCTGTTGGCGGCAACGCAAGGATCCAGGCCATGGGGCGCTTAAGCTTGCGCCTACCGGCCCTGGCCGGCCCCGGTTTCGGCCCTGGCCGGCCCCGGTTTCGGCCCAGGCCAGCACCTCAGCCTCAAGACCCTCCCCCAGCCGGCAGCCGCCCTGCCAGACCACGACCATGCAAACGCCTACCGTGCTGATGCCCGCCCTGCTGATCCGCCCGAGCAACCCCGATGACCTGCCGGCCATCACCGCCATTTACGCCGACGCCGTGCTTCACGGCACCGGCACCTTTGAGCTGGATGCGCCCGACGCCGCCGAGATGGCGCGCCGCCGCGAGGATGTGCTCAGCAAGGGTCTGCCCTGGCTGGTGGCGGTGGCCGAGGCCCAGGTGCTGGGCTATGCCTATGCCACGCATTTCAGGCCTCGGCGGGCTTACCGTTTCTGCCTGGAGGATTCGATCTACCTGCATGCCGATGCCCAAGGGCGCGGCGTGGGCCGATTGCTGCTGACCGAGCTGCTCGGGCGTTGCGAGGCCGCCGGTGCCCGCCAGATGCTGGCGGTGATCGGCGATGCGGCCAATGCCGGGTCGATCGGGGTGCACGCGGCCCTGGGCTTCGAGCACACCGGGGTGCTCAAGGCCTCGGGCTGGAAGTTCGGCCGCTGGCTGGACGTGGTGCTGATGCAACGCGCGCTGGGGGCCGGCGCCACGCTGCCTGCAGCCGACGACGGGCCCGCCTCATGAGCAGCCCCGTTTTTGGCGGCACCGCAGCACGCAGCAAGACCTTGGCCACCTGGCTGGCGCTGCTGCTGGGCAGCCTGGGTGTGCACCGCTTCTACCTGTATGGCTGGCGCGACACGCTGGCCTGGCTGCATCCGGTGCCCACGCTGCTGGGGCTGGCCGGCGCGGTGCGCATGCACAACCTGGGCCAGGATGATCGCGTCGCCTGGCTGTTGATCCCGCTGCTGGGGCTGATGCTTTCCATCGGCATGCTGGCGGCCATCGTGCTGGGCCTGACGCCGGACGAGAAGTGGGCGCTTCGCCATCACCCGGCCGGCAGCGTGCGGCCGACCCGCTGGGGGCCCATCGTGGGGGTGGTGCTGGCGCTGCTGGTGGGCGGCGCGGTGCTGATGGGCACGCTGGCCTTTGGCGGGCAGATGTTCTTTGAATACCAGGCCCAGCGCGACGGCGCGCACTGACTTGCAAGGCTGCGAGCGATTGCCGCGTCACCGTGAAATCCGTCACGCTGCGCGGCGTTGGACCTGCCCACCTTCAACCAAGCAGCGAGCCACGGGCAAATCACAAGCGAAAAAAAGCCCGGCAGCGCCGGGCTTTTGGCATCCGGAGGGGATGGCTTACTTGGCGGCCTTGGCAGCCTTGGCCTTCTTGCCAGCCTTGGCCTTCTTGCCCATGGCCTTCTTGGTGGTGGCGGCCGGCGCGGCAGCAGCCTTGGCGGTGGCAGCGGCGGGGGCCACAGCAGCCGGGGCAGCGGCTTGGGCAAAAGCGCCCAGGCTGAAGGTGGCGGCGATCAGAGCGGCGATGAGCTTGGTCATGGTGTCTTCCTAGTGGTTTGGTAGTGGGAGCAGAGCGCTCGATCAACTCAACGCCGCGCCTTGACAGTCGGTTGACACGCCAACCCAGCTTTCACCCAGCCCGCCGATCAGATGAACTCGCGCTCGCGCAGCCACTTGGTGGCCACCCATTTTTCACCGGCCAGCACCGGCGCACCGCCGTGCAGGGTGCGGCTGCTGACATGCGCCCGGTCGTAGCTGAAGAACACTGCATTGCCCTTGATCGGCGCCACCTCCAGCGCCACATCGGGGAAGGTGGTGGCACCGCCGCGCTCGGGCGTGCTCAGGTAGATCACCAGCGTGCCCACCCGCTGGCCGCCGCGCGCCAGCACCGCCGCCATGCCGGGCTGGGCCGGATCGAAATAGTCGTGATGGGGCTTGTACTCGGCGCCCGGCTGGTAGTGCAGCACCTGCAGGCCCTCACCGTTGACCACCGGCCAGTTCAGCAGCGCGGCGATGCGGGTCTCGATGCGCTCGCACAGCGGGGTTTCGGCGCGGCCAAAAAACATGCCCCGGCTGGTGCGCGAGGCGTTGATCTCGTTGCCGCCGGTCTCATTGACGACCGTCTCCGAGCGCAGCATGCGCGGGGCCGCCGCCGCCACCAAAGCATCGCACTCGTCATCGGACAACAGGCCGCCAAACACCACCACCCGGGGCTGCTGCATGGCCAGCAGCACAGTGACAGTGCGGTCACCGGCCGACAGCCGACTGGGTGAGCCTGCCAGCGCAGGCTCGGGCACAGTCACGGCCGCTGGCAGCGCTGCCGCTGCAGCCACCGTCGCGAATGCCCCGCTGGCGGCGGGCTGTGATGGCATGAAGGGCTGCAGTGAGGCCTCCATCGCCGCCACCGCGACCTCCTCTTGCCAGCCACTGGCCCGCATCGAAGCCAACACGTCCTCGGGGCGGCATCCGGCCCGGGCCTGTTCGATGATCCAGGCCTTCAAGTCAGGGGTCACGGCTTGCGCGCTCATGGCGCCATTTTGTCAGCGGCCGGCGGCGCCGTCAGCCGAAGTCAGCGGCTGTCAACCACCGGCGTCGCGCCGGAACACCAGCCGGTCGGGCACCGAGGCGGCGGCCGCAAAGGCATAGCCCTCAGCGTTGAACTGCTGCAGTTTGCGCACCGAGCCCACCTTGTGCTGCACCGCCCAGCGCGCCATCAGGCCACGCGCACGCTTGGCGAAGAAGCTGATGATCTTGTAGTCGTCGCCCTTGCGGTCCTCGAACACGCAGTCCACCACCCGCGCGGCCAGCAGCCGGCGCGGCAGGGCCCGAAAGTATTCTTGCGAGGCCAGGTTGACCAGCACCGGCCTGGGCTCGTCGGCCAGGCGCTGGTTGAGGTGCTCGGCCAGGCTGCTGCCCCAGTAGGCGTACAGGTCAGCGCCATGCGGGTTGGCCAGCCGGCTGCCCATCTCCAGCCGGTAGGGCTGCAGGCGGTCCATCGGCCGCAGCAGCCCGTACAGGCCGGACAGGATCACCAGGTGCTGCTGGGCCCAGTCCAGTTGCGCCGGCCGCAGCGTGCGGGCCGACAAGCCGCCATAGACATCGCCATCAAAGGCCAGCACCGCCGGGCGGCTGTTGGCCGGTGTGGGCTCGGCCTGCCAGGCCTGGTAGCGGCCGACGTTGAGCGTGGCCAGCTCATCGGACAAATCCATCAGCCCGGCCACCTGGGCCAGCGACAGGCGCCGCAGCAGGGCGATCAGCTCGGCCGCGCGCTGCGGGTAGAGCGGCGGGCTGGCGCGCGACAGCAGCGCGCGTGACAGCTTGGCCTGGTAGTCCAGCGACTTGGCGGGGGAGAGCACGAACAGCATGGGGTTCCAGTCAAGAGAGTGGGCAGGTCACGGACCTGCGCGGTCCTGGCCGGATTTTCAGCCAGCCGCCACCGTCAATGGAAATTGCGGCTCTTGGTGACCAGGCCCTGCAGCAGCGCCGAGTGGTCGACCAGCTTGTGCGCGATCAAATGGCGCAGCTCGCCCTGGCGCTGCCAGACGCCGTAGACCGTCAGCAGGGTGGCGGCCAGCAGCGGCTGGCGCTGCTCGGTGGCCACCTTGGGCCAGACGATCACATTGACCGCGCCGGTGTCGTCCTCCAGCGTGACGAAGACCACGCCCTTGGCGGTCTCGGGGCGCTGGCGGTGGGTGACCAGGCCCGAGGCCCGCACCAGTTGGCCATGCCGGCACAGGGCCAGCACCGCCGCCGGCTGCACCTTGAAGGCCGCCAACTGGCTGCGCAGCAGGCCCACCGGATGGTGGCTCAGCGACAGGCCGCTGGCGCGGTAGTCGGCCACCACCGACTCACCCGCGGCCGGTACGGCCAGCGCGGCCGGTGCCTCGTGGGTGCGGGTGGCCGCCAGCAGCGGCGGGGCCCGGCTGTCGATGCCACGCACCGCCCAGGCCGCCTGGTGGCGGTGGCCGGCCAGCGGCCGCAGGGCATCGCCCTGGGCCAGCAACTGCATCGCATGGGCGTCCAGCACAGCGCGGCGGGCCAGGTCTTCGGGGCTGGTGAAGAGCGCCTGGGCGCGCTCGTCCACCAGGCGCTGGGCATCGGCCTCGCGAAAACCCAGCAGCCGGTTCAAGCCCAGGCGCACCGGGCGCAGGCCGGGCGGCACCGGGTGCAGGCGCAGCGGGCTGGTGCTGGCAGATGATGGCGGGTCATCGGCCTGCACCGAAGGATCAGCTTCTTGCAGGCTTTGGTTCCGGCCGGCGTCTGCGACGCCTTCACGTCGCTGCGCGACATGAGCCTGCACCGAAGCGTCCTCTTCGAGGACGCTTTCCCACTGGCTGTGCAGCACGTCCACCGGCAGCACCGTGACGCCATGCTCGCGGGCATCGCGCACCAGTTGGGCCGGGGCGTAAAAGCCCATCGGCTGGCTGTTGAGCAGGGCCGCCAGAAAGGCATCCGGGTGATGGTGCTTGAGCCAGGCGCTGATGTAGACCAGCAGCGCAAAACTGGCGGCATGGCTCTCGGGAAAGCCGTATTCACCAAAGCCCTCGATCTGTTTGAAGATGCGCTCGGCGAACTCGGGCTGGTAGCCCTTGGCCACCATCCGGCCCACCAGGCGCTCATGAAACGGGCCGAGGCCGCCCTTGCGCTTCCAGGCCGCCATGGCGCGGCGCAGGCTGTCGGCCTCACCGGGGGTGAAATCGGCCGCCAGGATGGCCAGCTGCATCACCTGCTCCTGGAAGATCGGCACGCCCAGGGTGCGCGACAGGGCCTGGCGCACCGCGTCGCTGGGGTAGTCCACCGGCTCTTCGCCGGAGCGGCGCCGCAGATAGGGGTGCACCATGCCGCCCTGGATCGGGCCGGGCCGCACGATGGCGACCTCGATCACCAGGTCATAAAAGCAGCGCGGCTGCAGGCGCGGCAGCATGCTCATCTGGGCCCGGCTCTCGACCTGGAAGGTGCCCACGCTGTCGCCCCGGCACAGCATCTGGTAGACCGGGGCGTCCTCGCGCGGCACCTGCTGCATCGAGAAATCGGCGTTGCCCAGCTTGGCGCCCACCATGGTGAGCGCCCGGCGGATGGCGCTGAGCATGCCCAGGGCCAGGATGTCGACCTTGATCAG
>JANLZT010000399.1:0-3551 GCA_031366465.1 Betaproteobacteria bacterium
CATGGGCGGCAAGGTGCTGGTGCCCACCCGTGAAGCCTGCAGCAAGCTGATTGCCGCCCGCCTGGCCGCCGACGTGATGGGCGTGCCCACCATCCTGCTGGCCCGCACCGACGCCGAAGCCGCCGACCTGGTGACCAGCGACGTCGACGACAACGACAAGCCCTTCCTCACCGGCGAGCGCACGGGGGAGGGCTTTTACCGCAGCAACAACGGCATCGAGCAAGCCATCAGCCGTGGCCTGGCCTATGCCGACTACGCCGACCTGATCTGGTGCGAGACCGGCACGCCCGACCTGGCCTTCGCCAAGCAGTTTGCCGACGCCATCCATGCCAAGTTCCCGGGCAAGCTGCTGGCCTACAACTGCAGCCCCAGCTTCAACTGGAAGAAGAACCTGGACGACGCCACCATCGCCAAGTTCCAGCGCGAGTTGGGCGCCATGGGCTACAAGTTCCAGTTCATCACCCTGGCCGGCTTCCACAGCCTGAACTACGGCATGTTCGACCTGGCCTACGGCTATGCCCGCAACAACATGACGGCGTTTGTGGAGCTGCAGCAAAAGGAATTTGCCGCCGCCGAGCGGGGCTTCACGGCGGTCAAGCACCAGCGCGAGGTGGGCACCGGCTACTTCGATGCGGTGACCACCACCATCGAAGCCAATGCCTCGACCGCCGCGCTCAAGGGCTCGACCGAGGACGCCCAGTTCTTCGACAAGAAACACGCCTGAAATTGACAGCTTTGCAGCGTGGCCGACGGGGCCGCGCTGCCAGAGACAAGCCAGCGGCGCTGCCTCAAAAGGGCAGCGCCGCTGTGCTGTGGCAGTGGCCGCTCAAGCCCCGCTCAAGCCCCGCGTTTGCGCCGCAGCACCAGCAGTGCAAAGCCCAGCGCCGCACCGGCCAGGGCCAGCACAAAGGCCGGTGTGGCCAGCGCCCCCAACATCGGCGGCAGATCCGCCAACAAGCTCAGCGGCAGCTGCGGCAACTGTTCGATGGCGTCCTGCACGCCGTGCACTTCAAGCGCGCGAACCCCATTGAAGTACAGCAGCGCGTGCAGGGCCTCGCTGGTAGGCAGCCACAACGCCGGGCCAACCAGCGGCTCGGGCAGGCGCTTGTCCAGGATCAGCGTGCCGGCCAGCGACAGCGCCGCCACCACCGGCACGCCCCAGCGCCGCAGCCAGGCCGATGCGGCCATGGTCAGCAGCAGCAGCGGCGACAGCCAGGCCATTGCCACCAGCAGGGCCACTGTCATGCGCAGCAGCAAGGCCAGCGCCGTCAGCGCCAACAGGCCCCAGGGCTGGGTCAGCCAGTCCAGAGGGCCGTGGATCGCGATGATTGCCAACATCGCGGCCACCAGCCCACCGACGATGCCGACGATGATCGCCAGCCAGGGCAGCATCAGGATCTGGGTGAACAGCGTGGCGGCGATGGCCTTGGCATGGCCCACCGGCAGCGAGGTCCAGAACTCGGCTGAACCGTCTTGCTGGTCGCGCCAGGCCAGGCCGGGCAATTGAAACGTCATCGACAGCAGCGCCAGCGCCAGCGTCAAGCCGGTGCCCGCCATCACCAGCAGGCCGGTGATGACCAGCGGCGGCGCCTGCCGCAGCGCCATCAATTGCACCTTGTCGTTGATGTTGATCTGCAGGCTGTCGTCGATCAGGCTGCCCAGCAGCAGCAGAAGCGTCGGCGCCAGCATCACCACCCCCCAGCCGATGCGGTGTTGCATCCATTCGCGGCGCATCAGCATGATGAATTGGTTCATGGTCTTGGGCTCCTCACAGGCCTTGGGTGCGGGCGATCTCGGGCTGGCGGGTCAGCGCCATGAACAAATCCACCAGGCTGGGCCGCAGGCGCTGGCCCAGGGCCATCACCGCCTCGGGCGGCGGGCCGTCAAACAGCGCCGCGCTGCCGCCCTGCACCCGGTAGCGCAGCAGCGGGTGGGCGGCGACTATTGCGTCGGCCGCCGCCGGGTCGTGGCCCAGGGCCACAAAGCGGCGGTCGATGTCCTCCAGGCTGATGGCCAGCACCAGCTTGCCCTCGTTGAGCATCAGCACGTCTGAGAGCAGGCTCTCGATCTCCTCGACCTGGTGGGTGCTGATCAGCACGCTGCGCTCGCCGTCGCACCACTCGTCGAGCAGCATCTCGTAGAAGCTCTTGCGCGACAGCACGTCCAGCCCCAGCGTGGGCTCGTCCAGGATCATCAGCCGGGCGTCGATGGCCGCCACCAGCGCCAAATGCACCTGCACCACCATGCCCTTGGACAGGGTCTTGACCTTGTCGCCCAGGCCCACGCTGGTGCGCCGCAGCAGGCTGCGGGCCCGCTCGGCCGAGAACTTGGGGTGCAGGCCGCTCATCAGCTCGATCAGCTGCGAGACCTGGGCCCAGCGCGGCAGGATGGCCACGTCGGGGATGTAGGCCACCGATTCAAGCAATTGCACCCGCTGCTGGCGCGGCGCCAGGCCCAGCACGCTGAGCCCGCCCTCGGTGGGCGCCAGGCCCACCAGGGCCTTCATCAAGGATGTTTTGCCGGCGCCGTTGTGGCCCAGCAGGCCCACCACCCGGCCTTTGAGCACGTCAAAGCTCAGCTCGTCCAAGGCCGTCTTGCGGCCGTAGCGCAGCGTCAGGCCACGGGCCTGGATCAAGGGGTCCATGTCAAGCCTCCCAGTTCAAGTCGTTGCTGCCCAGGCCCAGGCGGCGCAGGCGGGCCCGCAGCGCGGGCCATTCGGTGTTGAGAAAGCGCTCGCGCTCGACCTGGCGCAGGCGCTCGCGCGCGCCGGGCCGCACATAAAAGCCCAGGCCGCGGCGGGTCTCCAGCAGGCCCTCGTCACCCAGGGCCTGCAACGCCCGGTTGACGGTCAGCGGGTTCAGCAGGTAGTGGCTGGCCAGCGCCCGCACCGACGGCATGGCCTGGCCTTCGGCCGGCTCGCCGTCCAGCAGGCCGGCGCTGAGGCGGTCAACCAGTTGCTGGTAGATCGGGCTTTGGGGGTGCCAGGTCGGCATGGCGTCGGTCCGGTGTGTTGCTGAGCTAGCACACCATAACAAGCGGGGCCGTCACCCGGTGCGGCCATGCGACAGGCTGCAGCCTGGGCCGATGCACGGCAGCCGCGCCAGCGCCTGCTACATCGACGCGACCAGCATCTGCCGGTAGTCGTCCCGGCTGGCGATGCGCGGGCCGGTGGGGTGGCAATGGTCGGCCAGCGCGCCGTCTATCACCAGCTCGAACTGCTCGGCCGCAACACCCATCGCGGCCAGGCCGCTGGGCAGGCCCAGGCGCTGGTTGAGGGCGCGGATGGCGTCGGCCAGCTCGGTGCCGGCGGCGCTGCAGCCGGGCAGGCCGATGGCGTGGGCGATGCGCTGCAGGCGGTGTCCTTGCAGGATGCTGTCGGCCGGGGCGTTGAACAGGATCACCGCCGGCAGGAACATCGCGTTGAGCGTGCCGTGGTGCAGCCGTGGGTTCACCCCGCCCAGGCTGTGCGAAAGCGAATGCACGCAGCCCAGGCCCTTCTGGAAGGCCATCGCGCCTTGCATGCTGGCGCTCATCATCTGCCAGCGGGCGTC
>JANLZT010000441.1:0-5827 GCA_031366465.1 Betaproteobacteria bacterium
TCGCCCAGGCCGCCGGCCGCGTCCTTGCGCACGCAGCCACGCACCAGCGACAGGCTGGCCGGCCTGGGCTTGTCGTCCGGCAGCGCCTGCCCGGCCTGCGCCTGCTGCTCGGACACAAAGGGCAGCACCAGCAAGGCGAAAGAGCCCAACGTGAAGGCATAGGCAAAGACGAAGATGTCGTTGATGCGGCGCTTGGCATCGCCGGTGAAGCAGTGCAAGAACCACAGCGCCGTCAGCACCAGCAAGGCGCCGCTGGCCAGCTTGTCCACTGCGGCCACCACGATGGGGTCGCCCGTGAACAACTGCATCTTGGCCACCATCGCCACCAGGAAGGCCCCGCCCACGGCCAGCGCCAGGGTGGGATGGTGGAAGTTGTCGGCTTCCTCTGGGGCCGCAGCGGCGGCCTGATCCTTGGCGGCCTGATCCTTGGCGGCCTGATCCTTGGCGGCCTGATCCTTGGCGGCCTGATCCTTGGCGGCCTGATCCTTTGCGGCCTGCTCCTTTGCGGCCAGCTCCTTGGCTGCTTGCTCCTGGGCTTCCTGCTCCTTGGCCGCCAGCGCCTTGGCGGCAGTCTCCTGCTCGGCTGACTCCTTGGCCGCGCTGGTTTGGTCCAGCACCACCGGCTCGTCGGTGGCCAATGGATCGGCCTCTGCTGGGGCGCCCCGGCCGCCCGGTGCGGGCAGCGCCGCCGCCCCGCCGTCGCCTTCGCCGCTTGCATCCTGTGCCATGGATCACCTCCACAACGGCCCCCACGGGCCGCTGCATCGATGTTGAACCCGGGCCTGCTGCGGGCACATCCCCAACAGCGTTGAGAGGCGGTGCCATATCAACGCCAAACCCCCATCCCAGCCTTCCCCCTGGCAGGGGGAAGGAGCGCACCGGCCCGGCAGCTTTTAGCGCCCGCCGGCCACGTCCACCACGCTGCTGGTGGTGTAGCCGGCCTCGGCTGACAACAGCCAGACGATTGCCCCGGCCACCTCGTCGGCCGTGCCCGGGCGCCGCATCGGGATCATTGCGGCGGCGCTGTGGGCGCGGCCGGGCTCGCCGCTGTCGGCATGGATGTCGGTGTCGATGATGCCCGGGCGCACGGCATTGACGCGGATGCCTTCGGCCGCCAGCTCCACCCCCAGGCCTTGCGTCAAGGTGTCGATGGCGCCCTTGCTGGCGCCGTAGTCCACATACATGCCGGGGGCGCCCAGGCGGGCGGCCACGCTGCTCAGGTTGACGATGGCCCCGCCCGCGCCGCCGTGGCGGGTGCTCATGCGGCGCACCGCCTCGCGCGCGCACAGCAGGCTGCCGGTGAGGTTGACTGCCCACATGCGCTGCCAGCGTGCCACGTCCATCTCGTCCAGCCTGGCCTTCATGGCCACGATGCCGGCGTTGTTGACCAGGCCGGTCAAGCGGCCCAGCTCAGCGTCGATGCGGGCAAACATGGCCAGCACGGCGGCCTCGTCGGCGACGTCGGCGGCCACGCTGATCGCCCGCCGGCCGGCGGCCCGCACGTCGGCCGCCACTTGCTCGGCTGCGGCGCTGTCGCGGTGGTAGTTGACCGCCACGTCCCAGCCGCGCCGGGCGGCCAGGCGGGCGGTGGCGGCACCAATGCCCCGGCTGGCGCCGGTGACGAGCAAGATGGGTGTGGCTGGGGTCATGGTCTCGATTCGGTGGTGGTGGAGGCGTGATGCGGGGCTCGATGGCAAGACGCGTGCCCCATCGCTGCCAGGATATCCCGGGTGGGCCGACGGGCCGGGCTGGGCGAGACTGCAGAAATCGCCAAACCGCCCAGGATCCGCCCATGCCCGCCGAATCTGCCGACCTCGCCGACGTCGCCGATCCCACCGATCCCACCCGGTTGGACCTGCAGCGCCAGGCCCGCCAGGAGGCCTTCTCGCTGCCGCTGGACCAGATCGACGTCACCAAGCCCAGGCTGTTCCAGGACGACACCATCGGCCACTACTTTGAGCGCCTGCGCCGCGACGACCCGGTGCACTGGCAGCGCAATGATTTCTACGGCCCGTTCTGGTCGGTCACCAAGTACCAGGACATCATGGCGGTGGACACCAACCACGCCGTCTACTCGTCGGACTGGACGAACGGCGGCATCTCGCTGTATGACGGCCCGCTGGATGACAGGCTGCAGATGTTCATCGCGATGGACCCGCCCAAGCACGACGATCAGCGCAAGAGCGTCAGCGCCATCGTCGCGCCGGCCAACCTGGCGGCACTCGAATCCACCATCCGCCAGCGCACCGCCGCTGTGCTGGACAGCCTGCCGCGCAATGAACCCTTCAACTGGGTGCAGCGGGTGTCGATCGAGCTGACCACGCAAATGCTGGCCACGCTGTTTGACTTCCCGTTCGAGGACCGCCACCTGCTCACCCGCTGGTCGGACGTGGCCACCTCGGTGCCCGGCACTGACGGCATCACCGAGTCCCCCGCCGCCCGGCTGGCCGAGCTGGGCCAGTGCGCGGCCTACTTCACCCGGCTGTGGAATGAGCGCGTCAATGCGCCACCTGAATCAAGGACAGGCGATCTGATCTCGATGATGGCCCATGCCCCGGCCACCCGGCACATGTCGCCGCAAGAGTTCTTTGGCAACCTGCTGCTGCTGATCGTCGGTGGCAACGACACCACCCGCAACTCGATGACCGGTGGCGTGCTGGCCCTGCACCAGCACCCGGCCGAATGGGCCAAGCTGCGCGCCAACCCAGGCCTGGTGGACAGCGCGGTGCCCGAGATCATCCGCTGGCAGACGCCGCTGGCCCATATGCGCCGCACCGCGCTGGCGGATGCCGAGCTGGGCGGCAAGCCCATCAAAAAGGGCGACAAGCTGGTGATGTGGTACTTGTCGGGCAACCGTGACGAGACCGCCATTGAGGACGCCCACCGCTTCGTCGTTGACCGGGCACGGCCGCGCCAGCACCTGAGCTTCGGCTTTGGCATCCACCGCTGTGTGGGCAACCGGCTGGCCGAGATGCAACTCAAGATCCTGTGGCAGGAGATCCTGGCCCGCTTCCCGGCAGTGACGGTGGTGGGCCCGCCCAAGCGGGTGCGGTCAAACTTCGTGCATGGCTTCAGTGAGCTGCCGGTGCTGCTGCCGAGCTGATCGGCCGCCCGCCGTCGCCTGCGATTTCACTTGGTTACAGTCCGCCACCCCTGAGACTTCTGCCCGAAAGCCCGCCATGACCCTGCCCCGCCGCACCCTGCTGGCCGCCACCGGCAGCGCCCTGGCCACGCCCTGGCTCGCCGCCCCGGCACGGGCCCAGGCGCTGGAAAAACCCCAGCTCACGCTGGCCGTGGGCGGCAAGAACCTGCTGTACTACCTGCCGCTGACGATTGCCGAGCAACTGGGCTACTTCAAGGCCGAGGGGCTGGATCTCAAGATCGTTGACTTTGCCGGCGGCAGCCAGGCCCTGCGGGCGCTGGTGGGCGGCAGTGCCGACGTTGTGAGCGGCGCCTTCGAGCACACCCTGAACATGCAGGCCAAGGGCCAGCGGCTGCGCGCGGTGGTGCTGATGGGCCGGGCGCCGCAGATCGTGCTGGGCGTCAACCCCAAGACGATGCCCAACTTCAAGACCGTGGCCGACCTGAAGGGCAAGAAGATCGGCGTCACCGCGCCGGGCAGCAGCACCCATGTGTTGGCCAATTTCGTGCTGGCCAAGGCCGGCCTGAAGCCCGGCGACGTCAGCATCATCGGCGTGGGCGCCGGCAACGGCGCAGTGGCGGCGATGCGCTCGGGCCAGATCGACGCGATGTCCAACCTCGACCCGGTGATCTCGCTGCTGACGCGCAGCAAGGACCTGTTGATTGTCAGCGACACCCGCATCGTGGCCGAGGCCGACAAGATCTTTGGCGGGCCGATGCCCGCCGCCTGCCTGTACCTGCCGCAAAGCTTTATCGACAAGCACCCGCGCACCGTGCAGGCCCTGGCCACGGCCATCGTGCGGGCCAACCAATGGATCCAGAAGGCCGGCCCCGGCGACATCATCAAAACTGTGCCCGAGAGCTACCTGCTGGGCGACCGGGCGGTCTACATCGATGCCTTCCTGGCTGCCAAGGGTGCGCTGTCGCCCGACGGCTTGTTCCCCGAGAAAGGCGCCGACACCGCCTACCGTGCGCTGGTCAGCATCGACCCCGAGATCGCCAAGGCCACGCTCGACCTGAAGGCCGTCTATACCGACGACTTCGTCAAGGCGGCGCTGGTGCGGTTTCCGGTCAAGTGATGTCCAATTCGACCTTGGGCCCAATGAAGCGCTGATTCAGCGCTGCGGCTGACACCAGCTGACAAGCGCCACGACGGAGGACTCCCCATGCCGACGCCCACACCCGACAGCCCTGTGCCGGCCCTGGGCCGCGTTATCCTGTTCCAGGAACAGGCGATACGCCGCAGTTGGCACGAGAACGAGTGGTGGTTCTCGGTCGTGGATGTATGCGCCGTGCTCACCGGCAGCGTGGACGCCGGCGCCTACTGGCGCAAGCTCAAACAGCGGCTGGCGGCAGAGGGTGGCCAACCCGTGACGTTTTGTCACGGGTTGAAGCTCACGGCCACAGACGGCCGCCAACGTCTAACCGACTGCGCCAACACCGAGGGGCTGCTCCGCATCATCCAGTCCATCCCGTCGCCGAAGGCCGAACCCTTCAAACGTTGGCTGGCCCAGGTGGGCTACGAGCGGGTGCAGGAGATCGAAAACCCCGAACTGGCAAGTGCCCGCGCCCGCGCCTTGTACCAAACCAAGGGCTACCCGAAGGACTGGATTGAAAAGCGCCTGCGCTCGATGGCCGTGCGCGGCGAACTGACCGATGAATGGAAGGCGCGTGGCGTTCAGGAAGGCAAGGAGTACGCCATCCTTACCGCCGAGATCGCCCGCGCCACTTTCGGCGTGACGCCAGGCGCACACAAGCAGCTCAAGGGCTTGGGTGCAGTGAAGACTGGCAACAACCTGCGCGACCACATGACCGACCTGGAGTTGATCTTCACGATGCTGGGCGAAGCCGGCACCACCGAGATTGCGCGCAAGCGCGACGCACAGGGCTTAGACCCGAATCGCAGCGCGGCGCGGCAGGGTGGCACCGTGGCCGGCAACGCACGGCGCGAGTTGGAAGCCAAGACCGGCGCCCCGGTGCTGAGCAAGACGAACTATCTGGGCCTGCGCGGCACGGCCCCTGTGGCCGAGGCACCAACGCAAACGATCAATGGCAAGACACCCGGCAAAGGCAAAAAGACGTGAGCACCGCGCCGCCGGCCGCCCTGCAACTGCAGGACGTCTCCTGCACCTTCATCGCCCGCGACAAGTCCGGCCACCCCAGCCAAGGTTACACCGCGGTGGCCGGCGTGTCGCTCAGCGTGGGCGCTGGGGAGTTTGTCTCGGTCGTCGGCCCCACCGGCTGCGGCAAGAGCACGCTGCTCAATGTCGGCGCCGGCCTGCTGCCGCCCAGCACTGGCAGCGTCAGCGTCTTCGGCCAGCCATTGCAGGGCATCAATGCCCGCGCCGGCTATATGTTCCAGGCCGAGAGCCTGATGCCCTGGCGCACCGCGCTGGGCAATGTGATGGCCGGGCTTGAATTTCGCGGCACACCGGCCACCGAGGCGCGCGCCCTGGCCGAGGACTGGCTGCGCCGCGTCGGTCTGGGCGCCTTTGGCGACCGCTACCCGCACCAGATGAGCGGCGGCATGCGCAAACGCGCATCGCTGGCCCAGACCCTGGTGCTCGACCCCGACATCATCCTGATGGACGAGCCCTTCTCGGCCCTCGACATCCAGACCCGCCAGCTGATGGAAAACGAATTGCTCGACCTCTGGCAGTCCAAGAAAAAAGCGGTGCTCTTCATC
>JANLZT010000454.1:0-7552 GCA_031366465.1 Betaproteobacteria bacterium
GCCCGGCGCAGCCGCACCGGGCGGCTGGGCGATGAATGGGGGGCTGGTGGACATGGCGAGAGGTTGGGCGAGGCGCTGCTCGAAGCCTCAGGGTAGCTGGGCCAGCGGCCCCAGGCTGGCGGATGGCGTGCTGCCACTGCCATGCGCAGCCAACCGTTGCAGCGCCTGCGGGTCGAACAAGGCCGCCACCAGGGCCCGCTCGCGCTCGCCCACACAGGCCAGGAAGGGGGCCGCGCCCTGCATCGCGGCAAAGGCGTCGAAGCCGCCCTCCAAAAAGCGCTGCAGCGCCGCCAGGCCGGCGGCCTGGGCCGGCTTGCGCATCAGGTGCAGGCTGCTGCGCAAAAAGCGGCTGCGGGTGAAACCGTCCAGCGCCCGGCCGACGCCCTGCGTCAGCGCAATCTGCAGCTCGCGGGCATCGGCTCGGCCGACCGCCTGCCAGGCTTGCACGTAGGCCGCCGCCGACAGCCCGGCAGCCGGCGCGGCGTGGCCCATCAGGTGGCGCGCGCCGGCATCGTCCAGCGCCTCGGACAGCGCATGCAGCCGGCCCAGCTGCTCCACTGTGGCCACCACATCCTTGGGGAACAGCCGCACCAGCGCCGGCACCACCCGGCCAAACTGGGCGTCGCGCTGGGTGAACTCTTGCGGGCCGTACAGCTCATCCAGAAAAAACCGCGTGGCAGCCCGGAAGCGCACCTGCCCCAGCAGATCGGCATAGGTGTTGGCGAAACGCTGGGCCTGGTAGGCCTTGAGCAACGTCACCCAGCCGGCCAGGGCCGGGTCGGCAGCATGCGCGCTGCGCAGGCCGGCGACGGTGTGCAGGTGCTGGTGGATGCGATCGGCCAGGGTGTTGCTCATGGTGCAGGGCTTGTGACGGGCGCGGCGCGGCGTTTGGCCCTGGGCGCGCGGCCAGCAAAAGGTGTGCAGGGTACCCGCATTGAACGCCGCTGCCGGCCCACCATCGGCGCCCTGCCCTGCGTGTCTGCTGTGTCAGCCCGGTACCGAGCAATGCGAGACTGCGCCGATGTTGGCAAGCCTGCAACGGGCCTTGGTCGTCACCGTGCTGGTGACCGCCGCAGCGTGGCTGGCCTGGGCCTGGCACCACGGCATCGGGCCGTGGGCCGGGCTGGCCGGGCTGGTGCTGGCCGCAGCACCCCATGCGCCAGTGTTGGCGCTGGAGTTCACCCTGCTGGCGCTAATAGGCAGCGAGCGTGACGAGGGCCGCACCGCCCGTGCGCCCCCCGCCAGCGCGGCCCAATTGCTGCGCGCCTGGGCCGGCGAGGTGCTGACCGGCTGGCAGGTGTTCGGCTGGCGCCAGCCCTTTGCCGCCGACCAGGTGGCCGATCTGCCGGGCAGCCCCGGCCGCAGCGGCGTGCTGCTGCTGCATGGCTATGTCTGTAACCGGGGCCTGTGGTCGCCCTGGCTGCGCCGGCTGCGCCTGGCCGGCGTGCCCTGCACGGCCTTGTCGATGGCGCCGGTGTTTGGCGGCATCGACACCTGGCTGCCGGCCATCGAGGCTGCGGTGGCCACGCTGCAGCGCCAGACCGGCCGGCCGCCGCTGCTGGTGGGCCACAGCATGGGCGGGCTGGCGGCGCGCGCCTGGCTGGCGGCCCAGCCCGACCCGGCAGCGGCCGATGCCCGGGTGCTGGGCGTGGTGACGGTCGGCACGCCCCACCACGGCACCTGGCTGGCACGTTTTGCAGTCAGCGCCAATGCGCGCCAGATGCGGCAAGGCAGCGGCTGGCTGCAGGCGCTGGCCAGCCGTGAGGGCGCGGCGCGGCGGGCTTTGTTCACCTGCTATTTCGGCCATGCCGACAACGTCGTGTTCCCGACCAGCACCGCCACGCTGGACGGCGCCGACAACCGCCACCTGCCGGCTGCAGCACACCTGCAGATGCTGTTCGAGCCGGCGGTGTTGGCCGAGGTGCTGCGGCGGGTAAGCGCCGGGTAGGCGCCGGGTAAGCGCCGCATCGGCGGGCGCCGCCGTCAATCGTTGAGCCGGCGCAACAGTTGCAGCGTGGGCTGCTTGCCCAGGTTCAGCAGGTCGGCAATCTCGTCCACGTCGTCGGGCAGCGCCGGGTTGTCCCAACCCAGCGCGCTGTGGCGGGCAAAGCGGATTGCCAATTGCACATTGCGCACCTGGGCCCGCTCGCTGCCCTGGTCGTCGGCGATCTGCACCAGCAGGGCCGGCAGGCGCCAAGCCTTCATCAAGGCCTGCTGCAGCTCGGCCAGCGTGATGTTGAGCAGCTCGCGCTGCAGATCGGCGCTGCGCTGCGCCGGCTGATCGCGCTGGCGCCGGGCCAGACCCTGCGCCAGGCCGGGGGCGTGGGCCCACAGCAGCAGCTCGGCAAAGTCATGCAGCAGGGTGGCCTCGTGGATCAGCGGGGCGTCGTAGTCCTGCCGCTGCACCGCAAAGCCCAGCGCAAACTGGGCCGCCCGGTGCGAGCGCTGCATCACCCGCTGCACCCCGGCCAGCGCCACCGGGTGGCCGGCCAGCGTGGTCTCGATTACCGCCTGGGCCTGGAAGGCCCTGAAAAACGGCGTGATGCCCAGCATCACCAGCGCCTCGGTGGCGGTCTCGGGGTCGGTCTGGTCGCGCCCGGCGCGCAGCACCGCCAGATGGCGCAGCAGCTTGAGGGTCATCAGCGGGTCGGCCGACACGGTCTCGGCCAGCAGATGGGCATCGACCGCGTCCTCGTTCTCGGCCAGGTCCTGCAGCGCGGACTCGGTGGCGGCCAGCACCGGGATGTCGCGCCCATCAAAGGCGGCCACCCAGGCTGCCAGGTTGGGCAGCGGGCGGGCGATGAAGCCACCGGGGGCCGCGGGGGGCGGGGTTTCAGGGCGGTTCATGGATCACCTTGGCGGGCATGCGTCAGCGCTTTATCGGCCGGCACGGGGGTGGGCTTGAGCACCCCCGCGCCGGCATGATGGCCGGCGGCCGGCCGGGGATCACAGGCGGGTGACGCCGGGCAGATGGCCGAGCAGTTCACCGTCGAGGTAGAGCGCACCTTCGGGCGCACCGGCCTCGGCATAGAACTCCAGCACCGGTGGGCGCTGCGGGCGGGCATCGGCGCGGCGCGCCGCCAACTGGCGGGCCGCGCGGGCCAACCAGCGGCTGGCCTGGCGCAACACCAGGGCGGCCAGCGGCCGCCAGCGCAGGCCGCCTGGGGCGAGCGGGCTGGCCAGGCCGGGCCGAGCCTGGCGGACCGCCGGGGCGAGGGACGTGGACGTGGACGTGGGCATGGTCATCTCCATCGCCAGGCCGGCCCGCTGGGGGCGCGGCGGCTGGCGGTCGGTTCAGGGGCTGGATCGTTCGTGCTGCAGGTCGTGGCGCAGGGCCATCCGATCGCTGTGGCGCTGGGCACTGGCGGACCGGCGGTGCGCACCCGCCAGGCGCCGATGGGCAGCGGCCACCAGCGGGTTGCGGGGCTTGCGAAGGGGGACGGTGAGGGCGGTGTTGAACTTCATGGTGGGCTCCTTGGCACGCAGTGGTGCTGATGGAAACAAGCAAAACGGCCCGGTTCGCCAATGCGCACCGGGCCGTGGGGGTGGGCGGTTGCTGAGAACCGCTCAACCGTCCGCGTTGCCCGGCGGGGCATGGACGTTCAAGACCTGGCCAGCAAGACGGTGGCTGCCATGCGTTGCCAGGGCCTGCAGCGCAGCCACCGCACGCGCCAGCGGCGTGGACAGGGGCGTGGGCTGCAAGATCAGGTTGAACATGGACGCGGCGGCTTTCTGGCAGCAGTGGACATTGGGGGTGTCGCCATCACCCCGCAAAGGGCTGGGTGACGACTTGCCCTCATGATAAACAAATATTTATCTTGCGCAAGTGTTGAGCGCAGAACTCAGGGTTTGTCGGGATGCCCGATTGCGGTGCCGTGCACGGCTGGGCTATGGCAGGGCGCGACACATGGCGCGACACACGGCGCGAAACACGGCGCCAAACCTGGCGCGCTAGCGGCCGCGCAGCAGCCGCTAGCGCGGGCCCTTGAGCGGCGCGACGGCACTGCGGGTGCGGGCCCACAGCGCCAGGTCGTCGGCGGCGGCAGGTGGCGCTGCGGCGGCCGGGCGGCGGCTGACGCCGGGCGCCAAGGGCGGCTTGGCCTTGGGCGGCGCCGGGGTGGCTGCGGGCAGATCGGCCGCCGCCGGCACGGGCGTCAGCACCTCGCCCAGCAGATCGAGCAGCCGGGTGCGCGCGCGCTGGGGGTGGCGCCGGTAGTAGGTGAGCACCAGGCCGACGATGAAGCGCTCATCGTCGTCCTGCGGGTGGCTTGTTGGCAGGGTTGGCTGGGTTGAAAGGAGTGGCAATGCCGCCCGGGCAGCCCCAGCGGCAGGCCCTGCGCCGGTCGGCGTCTGGCCATGGGCCAGGTCCATCCAGCCCACCGGCTTGCGGCAAAGCTGCTCGAACTGGCGCGCCAGCCTTTCGCCGATCTGGCGCGAGCGGCTCTTGATCTGGCTCCAGTAGCTGGGCTGGATCTGCAGGCGCTCGGCAAACCGGCGCTCCAGGCCGCGCAAGGTGGCGGCGTCGGGCGACTTGATGGTGGCCTGCACAAACTCGTCGAACAACCGCATCGCGTTGTCCAGCCGGACGCGGGCCACATCTTGCGCAGGGATCATGCCTGGATGATAAAGGCCGATCCCGCCCGCGCCGCGTCACTCCTCGTCGTGCACCCGGAAGCCCGCCACCAACTGCTGCTGCACCGCCGGCGGCACCGCCTCAAAGTGCGACAGCGCGATGGTGTAGCGGCCCTCGCCACTGGTCATCGCGTTCAGCCGGGTCTGGTAGCTCGACAGCTCGGACAGCGGCGCCAGGCCACGGATCAGGCGCTGGCCGGCCAGGCCGTTGTCGGTGCCGCCCACCTGGCCGCGGCGGGCGGCCAGGTCGCCGGTGATGTCACCCATGGCGGACTCGGGCGCGCTGATCTCGACATGCACGATGGGCTCCAGCACGATGGGCCGGGCCTCGCGCATCGCTGCCAGAAAGGCCTTGCGCCCGGCGGTGACGAAGGCGATCTCCTTGCTGTCCACGCTGTGGTGCTTGCCGTCGTAGACGGTGACCCGCACATCCACCACCGGGTGGCCCGAGATGGCGCCGGCCGCCAGCACCTCGCGCACGCCTTTTTCCACCGCCGGGATGTAGACGCCCGGGATGGTGCCGCCCTTGACCGCGTCGACAAACTCGAAGCCGCCGCCGCGCGGCAGGGGCTCGACCCGCAGGTGGACCTCGCCAAACTGGCCGGCGCCGCCGCTCTGCTTTTTGTGGCGGTGGTGGCCCTCGGCCGGGCTGGTGGCGGTCTCGCGGTAGGCGATGCGCGGCGGCTGGGTGTCGACCTCAAAGCGGTGCACCTCGCGCAGCCGGTCCAGCAGGGTGCGCAGGTGCAGCTCACCCAGGCCGTAGACCACGGTCTCGTTGGTGGTGGCCACATGCTCGACCTTCAGGCAGGGGTCTTCGGCCACCAGCTTGGCCAGGTTCTCCCACAGCCTTTGCTCGTCGCCACGGCGCTTGGGGGCGATCGCCAGGCCATGCACCGGCACCGGGAAGGGCAGCGGTTTCAGGTGGATGTGGTCGTCCTCGGCGGCGTCGTGCAGCACCGCGTCGAAGTGCAGCTCATCGACCTTGGCGATGGCGCAGATGTCACCCGGCAAAGCGCGCGGCACCTCGACAAAGGATTTGCCCTGCAGCAGGTACAAATGCGCCACCTTGAAGGGCTTGCGGCCGTCGCCCACATAGAGCTGGCAACCGGTGGCGAGCGTGCCCTGGTGCAATCGCAGCACCCCCAGCTTGCCCACGTAGGGGTCGACCGTGACCTTGAACACATGCGCCAGCACATGCAGCGCCGGGTCGGGCCGGGCATGCATCAGCACCGCGCTGTCGCCCTCGCCGTTGAGAAAGTCAGGCGGGTTGCCCTCGCCCGGGTGGGGCAGCAGCCGGTGGATCACGTCCAGCAACTCGCGCACCCCGGCGCCGCTGCGCGCCGAGACAAAACACACCGGGATCAGATGGCCCTCGCGCAGCGCCTGCTCCAACGGGGCGTGCAGCTCGGCGGGGTCGATGTCACCGTCCTCCAGATAGCGGTCAACAAACGCGGCGTCCACCTCCACCACCTGCTCCACCAGGGCCCGGTGGGCGGTGTCCACCGCGCCAAAATCACTGTGGCCGCTGCGGTTGTAGAAGCAATCCACCACCTGGGTGCCACCGGCATCGGGCAGGTTCAGCGGCAGACACTCCTTGCCGAATGTGGCCTGGATCTGCGCCAGCAGGCCGGGCAGATCGACCCCGGGGGCGTCGATCTTGTTGACGATCAGCAGCCGGTCCAGGCCGCGGTCGGCGGCCTGCTGCATCAGGCGCACCGCCATCGGCTCGATGCCGGTGACGGCGCTGATCACCACGGCGGCGGTCTCCACCGCCTCCAATGCGGGCAGGGTCTGGCCGATGAAGTCGGCGGCACCCGGGGTGTCGATGAAGTGGATGCGGCTGCCCTGCCAGTGGGTGTGCATCACCGCCGAGTTGAGCGAATGCTGCAAGCGACGCTCCAGCGGATCGTGGTCGCTCACCGTGCTGCCGCGCTCCAGGCTGCCGGCGCTGGTGATGGCACCTGAGGCCAGCAGCAGGGCCTCGCAGAGGCTGGTCTTGCCGGCAGCCGCCGGGCCGACGATCGCGAGGGTTCGGATGTCGGCCACCGTGGTGGTGCCGGCCGGTTGTGGGCTTGGCATGGGCGTTTCTCCTCAAGGGCACCGCCGCACCGCCGCCGCAGCATTGCGGCGGGCCAGCACAGGGTTGCCGGGGCCAGCCTATGCCGGTTGCCAGCGGGTGGCAAGGGGGCAAGGGTGGCAAGGGGATCAGCCCGCCTGGCCCAGGCCCCGCAACAGTGCGTCGATGGCCGGCGCCACCGCAGCCTGCAGGGCCGGCGCCGCGTCGGCATGGGGGGCCAGGGTGCTCAGGCGCAGCAGGCCGTCGATCAGGCCGATCAGGGCCCAGGCCGCCATCGGTGCATCCACACCTGGGGCCAGCGGGCGCCTGCGGGCGTGGGCCCGGAACAAGCGCTCCATCAGCCCCAGAAAGCCATTGATCGCCGCCGCCTGGCGCAGCGCCAGCGGCGCAAGGTCGCCCACGAACTCGGTGCGGTGCATCAGGATGGTGAAGGCACGGCGCGCCCGCAGGTCGCGCTGCATCAGGTCGAAAGGCTGCAGCGCCAGCGCCCGCAGCACCGGCAGGGCGTCCAGATCGGGGGCCTGGCCCTCGGCGCTGTCCAGCCACTGGCGGGTGCTGGCCACGGCCTGCTCCAGCGGCAGGTCAACCCGGTCCATGATGGCGTTGAACAGCGTCAGCTTGTCGGCAAAGTGCCAATAGATCGCGCCGCGCGACAGCCCCGCAGCCTCGGCGATGTGTTGCAACGAGCTGCGCGCCAGGCCGCGCTGCAGGATCACCTGCTCTGCGGTGTCGAGCAGGTGCTCGCGGGTGGCCTGGGCCTCGGGTTTGGTGCGGCGTGCCATCGAAGGGCTTGGGTGTATTTCGGGCCTGGCCGGGCGGCGCGGCAAAATCGGCCACTGCCCC
>JANLZT010000556.1:0-4987 GCA_031366465.1 Betaproteobacteria bacterium
CACCGGCGGCACGCTCGACAAGATGCAGGCCCTGCCCGGCTACCGGATCGACCCCGATCCGGCCCTGCTGCGCCGGGTGCTGCAGCAGGCCGGCTGCGCCATCATCGGCGCCAGCGCCAGCCTGGCGCCGGCCGACCGGCGGCTGTATGCGGTGCGCGATGTCACCGCCACGGTCGAGTCAGTGCCCTTGATCACTGCCAGCATCCTCAGCAAGAAGCTGGCCGCCGGCCTGCAGGGCCTGGTGATGGATGTGAAGGTGGGCAACGGCGCCTTCATGGCCGGGTTGGACGATGCGCGCGCGCTGGCCGCCAACCTGGTGTCGGTGTCGGCCGAGGCCGGTCTGCCCTGCCGCGCGGTGATGTCCGACATGAACCAGGTGCTGGGCCACAGCGCGGGCAATGCGCTGGAGGTGGCCGAGAGCCTGGCCTTTCTGACCGGCACCGAGCGCGAGCCCCGCTTGCTGGCGCTGACGCTGGCGCTGGCCGCGCAGATGCTGCAGCTGGGCGGCCTGGCGCCGTCATTGCCGGCGGCCTGGCAGTTGGCCGAGGCGGCCTTGCGCAGCGGCCGTGCCGCCGAGTGTTTTGCCCGCATGGTGGCCGGCCTGGGCGGGCCGGCCGATGTGCTGGCCCAGCCCCAACTGCCCGCCGCCCCGGTGCAGCGCGACCTGCCGGCGCTGCGCGACGGTGTGCTGGCGGCGATGGATACCCGAGCGATCGGGCTGGTGGTGGTGGCGCTGGGGGGCGGCCGCCGCGTGGCTGGTGACGCAGTCGATCCGCGGGTGGGTTTGTCGCGGCTGCAGCCCTTGGGCACAGCGCTGCGTGCCGGCCAGCCCCTGCTGCGGGTGCATGCCGCCGATGCCGCCACCGCCGAGGCCGCCTGCGCGGCGCTGCAGCAGGCCATGACCCTGGCCGATCAGGCGCCGCCGGTGGGCCCGGTGGTGATCGAGACCCTGCCGGCCGGGCGCTGAAAACCCCCAAGGCTGTTGAAGCCGGCTCGGGTCTGCCGTCACACAATGTCACAGCTGCCCGGCCGGGCAGCACTGTCAGAGGAAGAGGAGGGATTGGCATGAGCACAAGACTTTGGCTGTGGTCAGCGCTGCTGGCCGCCGGCCTGGCCCAGGCGCAGGGCAATGAGCGCGTGATCGACGTGGTGGTGGTGGCGGGCCGCATCCAGGTGCCCGAAAACGAGGCCCGGGTGCAGCGCAGCCATGGCTCGATCCGTTGGCGGCTGACCACGCCGGGCCACATCTTTCCGGCCAACGGCATCGTCATCCAGGCCGCCGGCAATGCCTTTCAAAACTGCAAGCCCATGCACCAGGGCGCCAGCTTCCAGTGCATTCGCCGCGGCCATGTGGACGGCGCCCGCTACAAATACGACGTCAACGTCAACCAGGGCAGCCAGGCGCTGCCGACGCTGGACCCGATCATCCAGAACGACTGACAGTCCGGGGGCTTGCCCGGCCGGCTGCTTCAGACCGGCTGTTTCAGACCGGCTGCTGCAGGCCGGGTGAGTCAGGCCGAGTGAGTCAGGCCGGGTGAGTCACGCTGGGTGAGTCAGGCCGGCAGCGCCAGCAGGCCGGCCACCCGGGCCAGCGCCTGGCCCAGCTCGGACGCCGGCCCGGCGTTGATGCGCTCGGCCAGTTGCCGGGCCTGGCTGCCGGCGTCCAGCGCCGCGCTGCGCTGGCCGGCATGCCATTCGCATTCGGCGCGCCCGCACAGCAGCACCCCCAGGCTGGGCAGGTCGGCCACCTGGCGCAGCAGCGCCTCGCCTTGGGCCAGGTGGTTGCGGCCGCGCTCAAAATCCTGGCGGCGCGCCAGCACCAGGCCCAGGTAGCCCAGGCACTGGCCCTCGAGTTGGCGGTCGGCCACCTGCTGGGCCATCCACAGCGCGGATTCATAGTGGTCGGCGGCGGCGGTGTTGTCGCCGCGCTCGGCATGGCTGATGCCCAGATTGCACAGCACCGTGCATTCCAGCCGGGCATGGCCCAGCTCGCGCGCCACCCGCAGCGCCTGGCTGCTGGCGGCGATGGCCAGCTCGGGCTGGCCCTGCATCTGGTGCAGCCAGCCCAGATTGGCCTGGGTGTTGCCCTCGCGCTGGCGGTCACCCAGCGCGCGGGCGATCTGCAGCGCCTCCTCGTACTGGGCCAGGGCGGGGGCCATCTGGCCGATGGTGGCGTCCAGGCCGCCCAGGTTGCCCAGGCAGCTACCCTGCCAATGGCGGTCGCCGGTGCGCCGGGCCACTGCCAGGCTGGCGGCGTAATGGGCCCGCGCCTCGTCCATTGCGCCCCGGTTGGCGGCCGCATTGCCCATGCCGTTGAGCGCCGCGCACTCCAGCGCCGGCAGGCCCAATTGGCGTGACAGGCGCAGCACCCGGGCATGGCCGGAGGCGGCCTCGGCGTGGTGGCCGTCGCGCAGGTCGAGGCTGGCGGCTTGCAGGCGGGCCTCGGCTTCGCCGGGCTGGTCGGCCGCTGCGATGGACCCGGCCAGCGCGGACAGGGCGGCCCGGCGTGACTCGGCCAGCCGGCCGGCGGCATAGCAGGCCTGGGCCAGCGCCAGGTGGGCCCGGCCGGCGGCCCGGTCGGGCAGGCCGGCCATCGCGCACACCGCCTCGGCCAGCTCGACCCCGGCCTTGAACGGCCCCTGCCGGCGCAGCGCCGCCCAGGCGCCCTCCAGCGCGCCACCGGCGGTGGCGGCGTCGCCCCGGCGCAGCGCGCGCCGGCAGGCCGCCAGCAGGTTGTTCAGGTCGGCGCAGGCCTGGGCGGTGGCGCGGGCCGGCCCCAGCGCCGCAAACCAGGCGCCGTGGCGGGCGCGTGCTGACAGCGCGGCGGCCGCACCGCTGCCGGCATAGCGGCCGGCGGTGCGCAGGTGTTCGGCGGCATAGTCCTGCACGCTGGCCAGCAAGTCGAAGCGGTCGTCGCCCAGCGCGCGCACGAAGGACTTGTCGACCAGCGAGCCCACCGCGTCCTCGCCCCAGGCCCCGGCGTCGCTGGCTGAGAGATCCAGCACCGCCTGCGCGGCCTCCAGCGTGAAGCCGCCCTCGAACACCGACAACTGCGCCAGCGCGGCGCGGTCGGCCTCGGTCATCAGATCCCAGGACCAGTCAAAGGCGGCGCGCAGCGTGGCCTGCCGGTCGGGCCGGCCGGCGGCCGAGCTGAGCAGCTTGAAGCGCTCGCGCATGCGCGGCAGCAGGGCCCGCGGCGCCAGCAAACGCACCCGGGCGGCGGCCAGCTCGATGGCCAGCGGCAGGCCGTCCAGCAGCCGCACCAGGGTGCTGATCGCGGCCAGGTCGTCGGCGTCGGGCTGGTAGCCCTGGCGCGCGTTGCGGGCGCGCAGCAGGAACAGGGCCTCGGCCTCGGCCGCATCCAGCGGCGGCAAGTTGATGCCCTCCTCGCCCACCATGCACAGCAGCTCGCGGCTGGTGACCAGCAAGCGGGCCTGCGGTGCGCGGTCCAGCCAGCGGCCCAGCGTGGCCTCGGCCAGCCGGGCCACCTGCTCGAAGTTGTCGAAGATCACCAGGCAGGCCCCACGCCCGGCAATCGCATGGCCGATCTGCTCGGTGGGGTCGGCGCTGCCCAGCGGCAGGTCCAGGCCCAGCGCCACCGCGCGCAGCAGGGCGTCCAGGTCGCGCGCGCCGGCCAGGTCGCAGAACCACACGCCACCGGGGTAGTCGCCCAGCCAGGTGCGGCCAAAGCGCAGCGCCAGCCGGGTCTTGCCGCTGCCGCCCAACCCCAGCAGCGAGACCAGCCGCGCGCCATGCTCGAAGCGCTGGGCCAGGGCCTGCAGCGCGGGCTGGCGGCCGACAAAGGCGTCGCGCTCGGCCGGCAGGCTGTGGCGCAGCTCGCGCGCGGGCTGCCACAGATCGCCCTGGCGCACCACGCGGTAGCACTTGGCGGCATCCGGCGGCGGCGTGAAGGGGGCCGATTCAAGCCCGGCCTCGAACAGCTCGATAGGCTCGGGCAGGCCCTTGAGCCGCCAGTGGCCGTGTGACAGCAGCCGGGCGGCCGGCGCAGCGCCATCGTGCGGCGTCAGCGCGGCACAGGCGTCGGCGGTGAGCAGGGTCTGGCCGCCCAGCGCGGTGGCCATCAGCCGCGCCGCCACGGTCTTGCCCAGGCCGTCCACCTCCATCGGCTTGGCGCCCCGGGCCACGTCTTCGGCCGGGTTCTGGCGCAGCGTCACGGCCGCCACATGCAGGCCGGCGCGGGCCCGCAGCGGCCAGTCCAGCGTGGTCAGGGCCTGGTGATAGGCCAGCACGCAGCCCAGGGCGTCGCTGGCGCTGTCAAACAACAGCAAAAAGCCGTCGGCCTTGTCGATCTCGCGGCCGCGCCACTGCCGCACCAGATCGCGGGCGATGCGGTCATGTTGCGACCACAGCAGCGCCGAACCGGCAGCGCCCAGGCGCTCGGTCAGGGCGGTGCTGTCGACGATGTCGGTCAGCAGCAGGGCGACGGTGTCTTGTCGCATCGAGGGGTCTTTGCTACAGCGGGTCGGCGCCCGACAAGCTGCGGAGCGCGATCACCGAGTGTGCCGCAGCCCGGGGCTGGGCCGCGCACGGCGCAATGTCGGCAAGAATCCAGGCTTTGCCCAAAATCCGACCGACCCCAAGGACCCCCCATGAGCAGCCTGACCCTGAACCAAGCCCAGACCCTGTTGCAGGCCGCGCTGGCCAGCGCCCGAGAAAATGGCTTCAAGCCGATGGGCGTGGTGGTGGTGGACACCGCCGCGCAGGTGGTGGCCTCGGCCCGCGAGGACGGTGCCAGCGCCTTGCGCCTGGACATCGCGCTGGGCAAAGCGGCAGCCGCCGTGGGCATGGGCGCCAGCTCGCGGGTGCTGACCCAGCGCGCCAAGGACCTGCCGGCGTTCTTTGGCGCGGTGGCGGCGGTGGCGCAGCAGAAGTTCATCCCGCAGACCGGTGCGGTGCTGATCAAGTCGGCCGACGGCCAGGTGATCGGCGCGGCCGGGGCCTCGGGCGGCACCGGCGATGAGGACGA
>JANLZT010000563.1:0-2014 GCA_031366465.1 Betaproteobacteria bacterium
CATGGCTGGGGCCCAGCTTGGGCAGGCAGACCACCGAGATCACTGCCGGGATCACGCCGATCTTGACCTCGGAGAAGCTGAAGGGCGCGTCCTCGGCGGTGATGACGATGTCGCTGGCCCCCACCAGGCCCAGGCCGCCGGCAAAGGCCGCGCCATTGACAGCAGCGATCACCGGCTTGGGATGGTCCTGGATGCGCGCCAGCACATCGGCCAGCGTCACGCCCTGGCGGCCGTTGACCACCTGGCCGGGCGGGCTTTTCAGGTCAGCCCCGGCGCAAAAGGCTGAGCCAGCGCCGGTGATCACGACGCAGCGCACGGCCGGATTGATAGCAGCAGCCTGCAGGTGGGCGTCCAGCTCATTAACCAACGCGGCCGACAGCGCGTTGCGGCTGTCAGGCCTGTTCAGCGTGATCCAGGCCGCGCCTTGGCGGATGTCAAGCCGGGTGACGGTGGTGTTGGCCGCTGCCCCATCGGCCTGGGGCGGGACATCGGGGGGGAGGGTCGCCATGGGGGTGCGCTGCTGCGGCAGTGGTGAGGGCCCCACGATTGTCAGCGCCTGGGCCGGCCCGGCACATTGGGCAACACCCTGTCGCCTGCGGCTCAGCGGCGTTTCCGAACGCCAGCGCAGCCAGCGCACAAAAAAGCCTGGCGCATCGGGGATGGGCCAGGCCTGGATCTTGGTGCCGGAGAGAGGAATCGAACCCCCGACCTTCTCATTACGAATGAGCTGCTCTACCAACTGAGCTACACCGGCCAACAGCGCGGGATTATAGGCTGGCAGGTCGGCGCTGCCGACCAGTCCGGGCGCCCCGGAGGACAGCCGCGATTCGCGCGTTCACCCGGATGCCCTGATTGACATGCGGTGGCGGGCCACCGAGCATGCGGGCCCAGACAAGGGCTGCGCCCCCAGACCAGGAGACCCAAGCATGAATCACTTTGTGTTGCACGACGCCCACGACACCGTTGCGGTGGTGGTGGTAGAGGGCGTGAAAGCCGGCATGACGCTCAGCGGCTGGATCATGGACGAGGACCGCATGACCAGCATCGAGGCCCGCCAGGACATCCCCATCGGCCACAAGGTGGCGCTCAAGGATATGGCCACCGGTGACACCGTCATCAAATACGGCATCGACATGGGCAAGGTCGTCGCACCGATCAAGACGGGCGAGCATGCCCACGTTCACAACATCAAAACCAAGCGCTGGTAATTGACCCACCCCCGCAGCGGCTGCGCCGCTCCCCCTCAAGGGGGCGACGCCAGCGGCCCGGCGTAGCCGGATCCGCGGCGTCCGCTTGACAGCGCTTCGACGTCTGCGAGTCGCTCGCTACGCCCGCTGGGGCACCGAATCCGAATCAACAAGGAATACCTATGTCCATCGTTTCCAAATCCACCACCTTCCTGGGCTACCGCCGCGAGAACGGCCGCGTTGGCGTGCGCAACCATGTCATCGTGCTGCCGCTGGACGATTTGTCCAATGCTGCGGCCGAGGCCGTGGCCCACAACATCAAGGGCGTGATGGCGATCCCGCACCCTTACGGCCGGCTGCAGTTCGGGGCTGATCTGGACCTGCACTTCCGCACCCTGATCGGCGCCGGCTGCAACCCGAATGTGGCGGCGGTGGTGGTGATCGGCATCGAGGACGGTTGGACCCAGAAGGTGGTGGACGGCATCCAGGCCACCGGCAAGCCGGTGGTCGGCTTCGGCATCGAGCAGCATGGCGACCACGACACCATCATGCGCGCCAGCAAGGCCGCGCGCGAGTATGTGCAGTGGGCCAGCGAGAAGCAACGCGAGGTCTGCCCGCTGCATGAGCTGTGGGTCAGCACCAAGTGCGGCGAGAGCGACACCACCAGCGGCTGCGGCGCCAACCCGACGGTGGGCGATGCCTTCGACAAGCTGCATGCGCTGGGCAGCACGCTGTGCTTTGGCGAGACCACCGAGCTGACCGGCGGCGAGCACATCGTGGCCGCGCGCTGCGCCAATGACGCGGTGCGCGAGCAGTTCATGTTCATG